>NZ_JBHUYJ010000010.1:51566-135366 GCF_042668715.1 Streptomyces sp. NPDC057271 | reverse complement strand
CGCGCTGGTCCTGGCGGACGCGGTCGTGGAGAAGTTCGGCGGCGACAGCGTGCCGGAGACCCGCCGTAACGTGCGGTCCTACCTCGACAACCTCCGGATCCGGTGACGGGCGGCCGTACGCCCTGCGAGGTCGCGGACGCGGTACTCGATGCCCTGTCCGCTGCGGACGGGGCCGTACGGGCCTCCACCGGTGGGTGACCGCGCACCCGGCGGGCCCGTGTGGTGGTCCGGCCACACCCCCTCGGACCCCGCCGGATCCCTGCCGAAGCCCTGTCCGCCGCCGGGTTCTCCGACGCGCCGCATGGCCGAATCACCAGTGGTCCGGAACGCACGAGCGACGGGAGGCGGGTGCCGTGGACACCTCGTCCGCGGGCCCTTGCCGGAGCGATCGTGGGAGGGCAACAGAGCAGGCCACCCCCCATGGTTGGAGTGTCGTGAACACAGCTGTCATCAGGCGACGAGAACCGGTCCGACCGCTGACGGTGCCTCGCCGGAACCGGCGTCTCACCGACCCGGCCATGGCCGACGACGCCGTCTCCGAACTCTGCGCCACGCTGTTCTCCTCCTTCCCGAGGAAGGACCAGCGACAGCGCGGGGAGCAGTACCTGCGCGGGCTGCTCACCACCGAGGGACGCAAGACCGCGCGGAACATCGCGGCCCATCTGGGGTCGCCTGCCACGGAGCAGACTCTGCATCACTTCATCGCCGACTCCACCTGGAACTGGCAGCCGCTGCGCGCCGCGCTGGCCGCCCATCTGGAGCGGAAGACGGCGGTCCAGGCGTGGGTGGTGCGCCAGATGTCGATCCCGAAGACCGGTGAGCACTCGGTCGGTGTCGACCAGGGGTTCGCCCCGCACCTGCGCCAGACGTTCCGCGGGCAGCATGCCTTCGGCGTGTGGCTTGCCTCCCAGGAGCTGAGCGCGCCCGTCGACTGGCGTCTGGTCCTGCCGGACCAGTGGGTCCACGATCACAGGCTGCGCGACCGGGCGGGCGTGCCGGCGGAGGCGTGGGCCGAGAGCCCGGAGGAGTGCGCCGTCGCCGTCGCCCTGGAGGCCGCTCGGCGCTGGGGGCCGCGTAGACCGGTCCTGATCGATCTGCGGGACGGTGACCTGTCGGCGGCGGTGGCACCGCTCGCGGCGGCCGGTGTTCCCTTCCTCCTCCGGATCAGCGGCACCCAGCGGCTGTCCGTCGCGGACCGCGCCATGCCCGGCTTCCGGGGCGGCCCGCTGCCGGCTCAGCGGATCCTGCAGCTGGTCAGGGGGGTTCGCCGGCCGGTGCCGTGGCAGGACACGGCATCCGGACTCGCCCCGCGTACGTCGCTCGCCGCGATGGTCCCGGTGGCGCTGTCGGATCCTTCCGGGGCGACGCGCGGACTGTCCCTGCTCGGTGAGTGGGGCGACCCGTCCCGTCCGCCGTCCGCGCTGTGGCTGACGGGGATGACGCAGCCGGGCCCCGGTCCGCTGTTGCGCCTCACCAAACTCACGCGTCGCGTGGACGCGGACTTCGTCAGCGTCGGTGAGGAGACCGGGCTACGGGACTACGTGGGCCGTTCCTTCCGGGGCTGGCACCGGCACATGACGCTGGCCTCCGCCGCGCACGCGGCCGTCGTGCTGTCCGGTGGCGGGTACGAGGGCGGCTCGGAGGACGGCTCGGGCGAGGGGTACGGCGGTGGCGAGGGGTACGGCTCCGGCAAGGGGTACGGCGGTGGCTACCACGGCGATTCCGAGAGGGGGCGCCCGTCCGAACTCGCGTCCGCCTGAGCATCCGTGACGGTGACGTCCGTAACATCCGTAACATCCGTAACGTCCGTAACTTCCGTGAAGTCCGTGACGCCGGCGACGTCCGTGGTGTGCCTGGAGTCCGTGGCGTCCGCGGCCGTCCGGCGCTGTCGGCGCAGCACCTCGCGGGAGCGGTGCAGCCGCAGCGCGAGCTGCACCTCCAGTGTTCCGCCCGGCTGTTGCCACGCGTCGCCGAGGAGGTCGGTGACCCGGTCGAGTCGCCGGGACACCGTGTTGGGGTGGACGTTCAGCACCTCGGCCGCGCCGGCCTGGCTGCAGCCGGAGGCGAAGTACGCCTCCAGGGTGCCGGTCAGGTCGGTGAGCCGGTCGCGGTCGTAGCCGAGGACCGGGCCGATCGCGCACCGGATGAAGCCGTCCACGTCGTGGTCGTCGGAGAGCAGCAGGCCGAGGAAGCCGAGGTCCTTGGCGGAGGCGGTGCCGCCCGCGCCGTCGAGCGCGGTCAGCGCGTCCAGGCAGCGCACGGCCTCCTTGTGCATCCGGCCGATGTCGGCGGCGCCCCGGCCCGGTCCGGCCGCGCCCACCGACACCGGGTGGCCCAGCAACGGTGGGAGCTGGTCGGCCACGGCTCGGGCCGCTGCCGAGGCGTCCGTCCCGGGCAGCAGGAGCACGATGTTGCCGCTGTGGACCGTCTTGAGCCCGGTCATCCGGTGCGCGTAGGAGGAGGCCCACACCACGGCCCGTCCCTGTTCGCCGCCCTCGGGGTGGACGACGAGGAGGACGTGGGGCGCCTCCAGCTCGATGCCGAGGCGGCGCGCACGCTGCACGAGGTAGTGCGTCTGGTGCCCGCTGCGGGTGCCGGCCGCGAGGAGTTCGTCGAACAGGTCGTCGCGTACGGGCCCTTCGGCGACGGCCGTGCTGCGCCGCAGGAGGAGCTGGATCGCGAAGGTCTGCGCGGTGAGCTGGAGCAGCCCCTCGTCCTCCCCCACCAGCGCCGTGGTCGGGCGCAGCACCAGCACGCCCAGGTCCTCGGCGCCCGCGGTGACCGGGGCGACCCAGGTGCCCTGGGCGGTGACGACGGGCCGCAGATGGGCGTGGGCGTCCAGGGCCGCCTCGGCCACGGCCGACTCGTCCAGATCGCCGAGGTCACCGCTGGCGGCGAGCGGCCGCCCGGCCGGGTCGCGCAGTTGCAGCGCCGCGTCCAGCGCGTCGCCTGCCGCCTTCGCCACGGTGGTGAGGTCGGCGCCTGCGAGCAGCAGGCCGAGGGTGTGGCTGTGGGCCTCGTTGAGCTGTTGCAGTCTCACCAGGCTCGTACGGGTGCGGAAGCCGTCCAGTTCGAGTCGGCCGACCTCGCCCCTGGCCTGTTCGAAGCTGCCGGCCCGCTCGATGGCGACGGCGGCGAGCGCCGCCAGGGAGCAGACGAGGCCTATCTCGTCCGGGCTGAAGTGGCGTACGGAGCGCGCGGCGCCGTAGAGCACGCCGACTGTCTGGTCGCCGTTGCACATCGGCACGGCCATCATGGCGTGCAGGCCTTCGGCCCGTACGACCGCGTCGGCTCTCTCGTCGTGCGCGAGCGTCTCGTCGTCGAGGTAGTCGGCCGTCCACAGCGGCGCTCTGGCCGCGAGGGTGGGGTGGCCCAGGCCGTAGGGGGCGGGGATCGTGTGGCCGGTGGCGAGGGCGGTGGTCGAGCCGTCGGAGACGTAGACGCGCAGGTCCCCCTCCGGCTCCAGGAGGGCGATGGACGTCATGTCGAAGTTGAGGAGCCGTTTGACCCTCCGGGTGACCACGTGGAGCAGGGACTCGACGTCATGGGGGGACGTCAGGTCCCGTGCGGTGTCCACCAGGTCGGCCAGGCCGTCCTCGCGCTGGCGGCGCTGCCCCTGCCAGGCCTGTACGCCACGGGCCAGATGCACGGCGCGCTCCAGGCGGGCCAGCTCCTGGTCCGTGCCGCCGTCGCGCCGGGCTCGCTGCAGCACCTCGTCGAAACGGCCCGACGGAGCCTGCTCGGCGAGCAGTTCGAGGACGGCCATCAGGCCGGTGTCATGGGTACGTGAGACCGTCATGATGTGGGAGCCCCCAGCCCGTCGCGCGCGTTTCGCCCGTTATCGGTCAGAAGCTAGTTCGACGGTGATCTTCCGGTCAACTGGCGACGGGGAGGCGGCGACGGGCGGGAAGCGGGTGGCGCGTCGCTTGCAGAACGGTCCCGACCCGGACCCTCGCGGCCGCCTCCAGGTACGGCCGCGTCCCCCGCCCACGGTCGGCGCCGCGTTCCAGCTCCGCCACCATCGCCTCGTACCGGGACGGCGAGTTGCGGAACCGGGAGAGGAAGACGGACAGGCCGGTGTAGAGGTCGCGTCGGCGACCGAGCCTGCGCTGCGCCTCGACCCACTGGTCGAGGGCCCGCAGCCGCGACTGTTCGAGGCGGGCGATGTGGGCCCGCAGATGGGGTCCGGTCACCACTCCGGTGTACGCGTCGGCCGTCCACAACTCCAGTGCCTCGCCGAGCCGTTCGGCTGCCGTCTCGTAGTCCTCCAGCTCCATGGCGCGGTAGCCCGCACCGGCCGAGCGCTGGAAGACGCGCAGGTCGGAGGTGCCGCCTCCGGTGCCGAGCCGGTAGCCCCCGGACAGGGTGACGAGGACATCCCGCGCGGTGACGCGTCCGGAGGCGGCGGGCGTGCCCGCCGCCTCCTCGCGGCGGAGGCCCAGCGCCGTGTCGATCAGCTCACGCAGCCGCCGGACGTGGGTCTCGATCATCTCCCCCGCGTACTGCGGCGGGCCTTCCGGCCAGAGCTCCTGCGTCAGGACGGCCGTCGGCACGATGTGGTCGGCGTGGGCCGCGAGCAGTGCGAGCAGCTGACGGGCCGGCGCCTCGGCGGGAACGATGGGTGTTCCGCTCTCCTGGACTGTGAGCAAGCCCAGCACCTTCAGATCCATAGCGCCCCCTCCATGGTTCACGTCCTGCGACCATAAGATAATAATGACCACTTCTTTTTTAGGGAAGATAAATCTTGACGCCGAGGAACCACTCGGCGAACAGAAGTCGTCAGCAGTGAGCAGGCGGATCGCGCGGCCCAGACGCCGCGCGTCGTCCTCCGACAGGTCGGGCCCGCGTCAGGCCCCCGCGGCCTCCACTCCCAGCCATACGGCTCCGAGCCCCGCCGCCAGGCTCCCCGCCACGTTCGCCGCCGCGTACCCCTTCGCCCCGCTCTCGTACAGCTTCAGCGTCTCGTACGAGAACGTGGAGTACGTCGTCAGCGCCCCGCACAGGCCCGTGGCGAGGAGCAGCCGGGCGTGGGCCGAGGAGACTCCGGTGAGCAGGCCGAGGACGAACGAGCCGACGACGTTGACCGTGAACGTGCCCCAGGGGAAGACGGAGTCGTGGCGCGCCTGCACGGCCCGGTCGGTGAGGTACCGCAGGGGCGCGCCGACGGCCGCGCCGGCGACGACGAGCAGCCAGTTCACTCCTGCTCCTCCCGGCCCACGTACCGGATCACCTCGCAGTCGTCGAGGATCACCAGACCCTCCGTCACCAGCGTGTCGAGCTGGGGCAGGAACTCCCGGACCCGGTCCTCGGTGTCCACGATCACGATGGCGACGGGCAGGTCCTCGCTCAGCGAGAGCAGGCGCGTGGTGTGGACGCGCGAGGAGGCTCCGAAGCCCTCGATCCCCCGGAAGACGGATGCGCCGGCGAGCCCCGCCTCGTGGGCGCGATGCACGATCTCGGCGTACAGCGGCCGGTGGTGCCAGGTATCGCTCTCGCCGACGAGGATCGTCACGCGCAGGGCCCTCCCCACCAGTCTCGTCATCGTGTCCTCCTTGCCAGAGCGCCACGGGTCGCGAAGGTCGCGGCCCCTACGGCGGCCATCGCGGCCGCCACCGTCGCTCCCATGTATGCCACGCCGCGGGCCGCGTCCCCCGCGCTCAGCAGCCGCTGCGTGTCGAGGGTGTACGTGGAGAAGGTGGTGAAGCCGCCGAGGACGCCCGTACCGAGGAAGGGGCGGGCGAGCCGGTGGGGCGGGGTGGCGACCTCGATCACCAGGACCATCAGGACGCCGATGGCCGCGCAGCCGGACGCGTTCACGGCGAGCGTGGTCCAGGGGAACGCGCCGGCCGGGGTGGGCCACGCGAGCGAAGCGCCGTAGCGGGCCGCCGCCCCGACGGCCCCGCCGGCGGCCACGGCCCCGACGATCGGCAGCTCTCTGCGGAAGTCCATGGAGGTCAGGCTATGACGGAACGCGGCGCGGCACTCGGCCCGAGCGCACGGAACCGAGCGAGGCGGACAGGCTCGGCGCCCGGCCTGGGGCGTTCGACCGGGGCCGGCCCGCCGCCTCGTCCGCGCGACGGCCGGGCCGGGTCCCGCGCCGGTCGAAGTCCGGCCGGAGAATGTGTCAGATCCGTTCCTCAACCGAGGGTGGCGGCGATCAGCAGCCCGAACGCGGCGAGGATCAGCACCGTGCGGACCAGGTGGAAGCTGTTCCAGCGCTTCTCGAAGGCCCCCCGGACGGCGGACGCGGGCTCGCCCGTGCGCTCCGAGGCGGCCAGCGCGTTGTTGAGGGGGACGTTGCCCGCGACGGTGACCAGGTGGTTCGCGGCCGCGCAGACGAGGCCGGCCAGGATCAGCCACTTCTGGGTGTCGGAGCGGTCGTCGACCGGCACGAGGAACGCGGCCAGTGGGAAGGCGACGACACCCAGGAACACGAGCAGGAACACCGGCTTGGGCACGTACGTGTTGATCCGCCGCATGGCGTCCACGAACGCGACGTCGTCGAGCCGCGCGAGAGCGGGCATGATCCCGGTCAGGAAGATCAGCATGAACCCGGCGTAGAGGCCGGTGCAGGCGACGGCGAGGGCGAGCGACGTGGTGGCCATGAGGCCATCATGGCCGGACACCCGCCCTCGCGCAGGGCTTCCGGATCAGCCGCTGTACGGATCGCCCGAACCCTCGCCGGCCTCCCGGCCGAGCAGCCTGTCCGCCTGTCGGATCGCCTCGGTCAGCTCCCTCACGACCTTCGAGCCCGACCGGTCGGCGATCGCCCCGGAGCGCTCCGCGAGTACCGAGAGCCGGGGCGCGCCCGGCAGTTCGCCGCCCCGCAGCCGGTCGGCGAAGTAGGCGGCGACGGCGGTCAGTTGCAGGCTGTCGTGGCCCGGCGCCCAGAGCGAGCCGGTGAGCGCGTTCGTGGTGACGCTCCCGGAGTTCTCGTGGGGCGCGCGGCTCTTCGGGTCGAGCCAGCGGACCGTGGCCGTGGCCAGCCGCCCGGTGCGGCCGGGCCGGGTCTTCACGGCGTACAGCGCGGTGACGGTGTGGCCCGCGCCGACCTCGCCGCCGTCGACCCGGTCGTTGCGGAAGTCCTCGTCGGCGACGTCCCGGTTCTCGTAGCCGATGAGCCGGAACCGCTCGACGGTCTCCGGGTCGAAGGCGACCTGCGCCTTGGCGTCGCGGGCGAGCAGCTCGATGTTCGTGGGCAGCTGGTCCACGAAGACCTTGCGGGCCTGCTCGGTCGTGGAGACGTACGTGGTGTTCCCGTCGCCCTTGTCGGCGAGCTGCTCCATGAACGCGTCGCCGTACTCGCTGCCGACGCCGACCCCGAAGAGGGTGATGCCGTACTCCCGGCGTTCCTCGTCGATCCGGTTCAGGATCGACTGCGCTTCGGTGTCACCGGTGTTGGCCAGGGCGTCGGAGAGCAGGACGACCCGGTTGGTGGCGCCCTCGCGGTGGCCCTCGACGGCGACGTCGTACCCGGTCCGCACCCCCGCCCCCACGTTGGTCGAGGAGGCGGTCGCCAGCTCGTCGACGATGCCGTGGATGCGCTCGCGCTGTCCCTTGACGCGGGTCATGGGGAGTCGGGTCTCGGCCTCGTCGCTGAAGGTGACCACGGCCACGGAGTCGTCGTCGCGGAGCTCGTCGGTGAGGATGCCGAGGGACTCCTTCACCAGGTCGAGGCGGCCGGGCTCGGCCATCGAACCGGAGATGTCGACGACGAAGGTGAGGGCGGCGGGCGGGCGTTCGCCCTTCCGCTCGGCGGCCGCGGTGGCGAGCCCGACCCGGACGAGCGACCAGCCCTCGTCGTCGGTCCTGGCACCGTCGACGGTCACGCTGAACCCGGCGCCCTCGGGCCGCGGATAGTCCGGGCGGAAGCTGTTGACGAACTCCTCCGGCCGTACGGACGTCGGGGTGGGCAGCCGGCCCTCGGCGAGGGTGCGGCGGGCGTACCCGTACGAGGCGGTGTCCACGTCCAGGGCGAAGGTGGAGAGGTAGTCGGCGGACGGGCGGGGGGAGCGCTGCTCACCCTCGGCGGCGTCCTCACGGCCCGCGTCCGGGCGGGGTGCCTCGAACCTGGGCACGTCCGGCGCGTGGTTGCCGCCGCCCTCCCGGCTCGACGTCCGGTCGCCGTTCTGGCCGCCACCACAGCCCGTCAGGACCAGTCCGGCGGCCAGGGCCCCGGCCGCCAGCCGTGCGCGGTGTCGTCGGTTCATGTCGTCTCCCCCCTCGGTGTCCTTCACTTGTGAATGTGACGTCCGAGAGGCCGTGCCGGAGCCGACGAAGGAGTTGCGGATAGATCTCGATGCGGCAACGGAGGCCGGGTCCGAGGCGCGTGGCATGGACTCGCCATCCTTCTCAACAGGGGTTGTCACCGTGTGCAGTCGCATGCGTACATGGAGTGGCACACCGATGGGGCGGGGGTGGTCAGCGGTGGCAGAGACTGCGGGCTCCGTGATGCTCGCGCGATCGGCGATGAACAGAGCCGTGCCCGAGGCACAGCGACCTCCGGGGCGGCCCGTCCGTGGCACGAGACGGATCAGCGCGGCGCTGGCCGGGCTGGCCGCCTCGACGCGGCACGAGCTGCTGACCTTCGACGACCCGGCCGCGTCCGTGGGCCGTGCGATCCCCGAGCCGTTCCTGGAGTTGGCGGGAGCGTGCATGCGGGCCGCGGCGGAGCGGGCCCCGGAGGTCAGACGGATCGTGCCGCGCCACGCCCTGGCCCATGTGGCGGGGGCGGTCCGGAGGCCGGGCAGCGCCCGGCTCACGGACACGATCCCGTTCAAGATGATCGTCGTCGACCGCACGGTCGCGGCGGTCCCGCTCGATCTGGAGCTGCTGTACAACGGGGTGCTGCTGATCCGCGACCCGGTCGTCGTGGAAGCTCTGGTCCGCGCCCACCAGGCCAGTTGGGATGCGGGCGAGGAGCTGACCCGGGCGACGGAGGGAACGCGCGGCCAGCTTCCTCCTCAGCTCCGCCCGGTCCTCGAAGCGCTCCTCGCCGGGCTCACGGACGAGACGGCCGCCGCCCGCCTCGGCATGTCCGGCCGCACGTACAGCCGGCGAGTCGGTGAGCTGATGCACGCCCTGGGCACGACGAGCCGCTTCCGCGCGGGTGCGGAAGCGGCTCGAAGGGGGTGGCTGTGACCGGGTGCGGGCCGGCCTCCTGTGGGCCTACGACACGATGTCCTTGCGCGCGAAGCCCCGGAAGGCGAGGGCGAAGAGGATCAGCGCGTACGTCACCGAGATCGCGGTGCCCTTCAGCATCCCGCCCCACTCCAGTTGAGGCTGGAGCGCGTCCACCCAGGCGTACTGCCAGTGCGCGGGCACGTAGTCGCGCCAGGATCCGAGCGCCGTGACGGCGTCCAGGACGTTGCCGATGATCGTCAGTCCGACCGCGCCTCCGACGGCGCCAAGCGGCGCGTCCGTCTTCGTGGAGAGCCAGAACGCGAGCCCGGCGGTGACCAGTTGGGAGACGAGGATGAACGCGACGGCCAGACCGAGCCGGGGCAGGGTCTCGGCGGCGGGCAGAGCGCCGCCGGTGGGGAGCTGCAGCGGCCCCCAGCCGTAGGCGAACGTGCCCGCGACCAGTGCGACCGCGGGCAGCAGGACCATCGCCGCCGCGCTGAAGCCGAGCGCCACGGCCAGCTTGGACCACAGCAGCCGGGCCCGGGGCACGGGTGCGGCCAGCAGATAACGCAGCGAGGACCAGCTCGCCTCGGAGGCGACGGTGTCCCCGCAGAACAGGGCCACCGCCACCACGAGGAGGAAGCCTGCCGAGACGAAGAGACAGGTCGCGGCGAAGTTCGCCGCCGACGCCGTCGCCGTGTCCATCAGCGTGATGCGGCCGTTGCCGCCGTCACCGTCCTGGTCCCCGCCGATCGCGAAGGCGATGATCAGGATGAAGGGCAGTGCGGCGAGCACCGCGCCCATGACCAGGGTGCGACGCCGCTTCAGCTGCCGTACGGCCTCGACGCGCAGCGGCAGGGTGCGCCGTGCCCGGTAGCCGGGGGCGGTCTCCACGAGCGCCGCCGGTCCCGGGTCGCCCGTACCGGTGCTTGTGCCGGGGCGGGTGCCGGGGCCGGTTGTGCCTGTGCTCGTGCTCATGCGGAGCCACCTCCGATCAGGGTCAGGAACGCGTCCTCAAGGCGCCGGTGCGGTCCCACGCCGGTCAGGGGCACGTCCAGGCGGACGAGTTCGCCGATCAGGGCGGTCGCGTCGGCCCCGTCGAGACGGACCAGGAGCCCGCCCTCGGTCCGTGCGGCCGAACCGATCCCGGGCAGCGCGCCGATCTTGTCGACGAGCGGGTCGGGGACGGTGTCCCCGAGCGTGACGAGCAGGGTGTCCCCGCCGCCGGTGATCTCGCCGACCGGGCCGGCCTGCACGAGCTGCCCGCGGTCCATCACCACGAGGTGGGTGCAGGACTGCTCGACCTCCGAGAGGAGGTGGCTGGAGACGATGACGGTCCGGCCCTGCGCCGCGTACCGGATCATCACGTCCCGCATCTCGCGGATCTGTGGCGGGTCGAGTCCGTTGGTCGGCTCGTCGAGGATGAGCAGGTCCGGCAGGCCGAGCATGGCCTGGGCGATCGCGAGCCGCTGCCGCATGCCCTGCGAGTACGTCCGTACGGCGCGGGCCAGGGCGTCGCCGAGGCCCGCGATCTCCAGGGCCTCCTCGATGTGCGCGTCCTCGGCGGGGCGGCCGGTGGCCTTCCAGTACAGCTCCAGGTTCTCCCGCCCGGAGAGGTGCGGCAGGAAGCCCGCGCCCTCCACGAAGGCGCCGACCCGGGACAGGACCGGCGCGCCGGGGCGGATGGCCTGCCCGAAGACGCGGATCTCCCCGTCGTCGGGGGTGATCAGACCCATGAGCATGCGCAGGGTGGTGGTCTTCCCGGCGCCGTTGGGCCCGAGCAGGCCGAGGACCTGTCCCTGCTCGACACGGAACGAGAGGTCCCGCACGGCGTACCGATCCGAGGACCTGGCGTACTTCTTCGTCAGGCCCGTGATCTGCAGCGGTACGGCGGCGAGTTCGGGGTCGGGGGCGGGAGCCGCGGTCCGGCGCCGGGACGTCAGCAGCAGAGCGGCGGCGATCAGGGCGCCGGCGAGCGGAAGGCCCCAGACCCACCAGGGCATGGCGGCGGCCTGGGTGTCGACGGCGGGCGCCGTCGGCACGGTCAGCGGGGACTCGACGGCCACGGTGTAGCCGGCCGGTGTCGCCGGGGAGGCGTAGCCGAGGTCGGTGGCGGAGAGCACGAGCCGCAGCCGGTGGCCGGCCTCGATCTCGTGGTCGATCGCGGGCAGCGTCAGCGCGAGGCTCCGGCCCTTCGCGGCGCCTTCGACGCGGACGGGGGCGACGAGCTGCGCGGGCAGCACCTGCTGCCGTCCGTCCGGCGCGACGTCGTAGACCTTGGCGAAGAGGACGGCCGAGCCGTCCGGGCTGTCCGAGGTGACGTTGACGCGGACGGTCGGCGTGCCGGTGATCCGTACCGGCTCGGTCCGCGGCTTCGCGTCGAACCGGGCGTGCTGGCCGGGGAAGTCGAGCGACAGGCCGACGCCGAGGGAGGAGAGCTGGGAGAGCCCGCCGCCGATGCCGGGGACGGCCGAGATGGCGGGCGGGCCGGCTCCGGCGGGGTTGGCGAAGGTCTGCGGCCGGGCGGCGTCGAGCGGCACGGAGAGCGGGTCGCCCGTGAGTCCCGGGTAGCGGTCGGAGCTCGCCCCGCGGAGCTGTGCCCGGCCGTCGGTGGAGTCGACCCCACCGGTGCGGCTGACGCGGAACGCGGGTCCGGTGTCGGCTCCCTCGTCCTGCTTGAGGTGGCGGTCGAACCAGGCGCCGATCCGGGCCTCGACCCGGTCCGTCTCGCGGTCACCGCCGTCATGGCCGCCCGCGATCCAGTCGACGGCGACGGGCGCGCCGTTGGCGGCGATCGTCTTCGCCATGGCGTCGGCGTGCGTGAGCGGGAAGAGGGAGTCGCTCTGCCCCTGGACGATGAGGGCCGGGACCCTGATCCGGTCGCCGACGGCGGAGGGGCTGCGGGATTCGAGCAGCGCCCGGGCGGCGGCGTCGGGCTTCCCGGAGACGGCCACGCTCTCGTACATCGCGCACAGCTCGGCGGTGAACCGCCCACAGCCGGCCCCGCCGGTCCCGGCGGCGGCCGGGCGGGCGCCTGGCGGGGCGGCGCTCTCGGCACCCGGATCGGCACCCGGATCGGCACCCGCGCCGGTACCCGTTCCGGGGCGCGTCCCGGAGTCCGTCCCCTCGCCCGGATCGGCGCCGCGGCCGGCACCGTTCCCGGCGCCCGTCTCGGCGCCCGCGGAGAAGAAGAGCCCGGCCCAGAGCTTCTTGAAGACGCCGTCCGGGAAGAGGGCGTCGGCGAGGTTCCAGTACGTGATCTGGGGGGCGATCGCGTCGACGCGGGTGTCATGGCCGGCGGCGAGCAGGGCGATCGCCCCGCCGTAGGAGGCGCCGGTGACACCGACCCGCGGGTCACCTGCCTTGTCGAGCTGGACCTCGGGGCGCTCGGCGAGCCAGTCGACGAGCCGCCGGACGTCCTTGACCTCGTGGTCGGGGTCGTTGAGTCCGATCTCTCCCGTCGAGGCGCCGAAACCGCGCGCCGACCAGGTCAGGACGGCGTAGCCGTCGCGGGCGAGCTTCTCGGCCTGGGCGCGGACGTCGTCCTTGGAACCGCCGAAGCCGTGGCCGAGCAGGACGGCCGGCCTGCGGTCGGCGGCGGGTCCCGAGGTGAAGTACGAGGTGTCGATCCGCGCCCCGGGCATGTCGAGCACCTGGTCCGCGCGGTGCACGGGTGGCGATTCGTCGGAGGCGACGGCGGTCCAGGTACCGGCGCCCGCGAGCACGGCGAGGGCGGCGGCGACCGCGGCCCACCGGGGAAGTCGGAGTGGCATGGTCCCGAGCCTAGGCGGCCCGTCCGTGCGGCTCGGCTGTCCACGGGCGGAAATCGGCGGCCTCCTGGAGTCGTACGCCGTACCGTCCCGTACACCAGGCGCGGTATGCGCGGCGCGAGGAGAGGGGTCGTGGATGGAGATCAGGCGGGCGACGACGGTGGCCGAACTGCTCGCGGCGCGGCATCTCTACGACGGCCCGCCGAGGGAGTCGTGGGCGGAGGCGTTCCTCGCCGCCGCGGGGCATCTGATGCTGATCGCTTACACGGAGGACGGATTCCCCGCGGGGCTGGTGTCCGGGATCGAGATGCTCCACCCGGACAAGGGGGCGGAGATGTGTCTCTACGAGCTGTCGGTGGACGAGGGGTACCGGCGGCGGGGTGTGGGGCGGGCGCTGACGGAGGCGCTGGTGGCAGAGGCCCGGGAGCGCGGCTGTTACGACGTGTGGGTGGGCGTGGAGCCGGACAACGAGGCGGCGTTGCGGACGTACCGGTCGGCGGGGGCCGGGGACGAGGGCGGGTTCGCGATGCTGACCTGGGAGTTCGAGGTGAAGGACCGGTGAGGGGAGCCGGCCCGCCCTTGTACGACACATGACAACACGAGACTCTGTGGCGCACCACGCACACCCGTACTTGCCGGTAACCCGGGTGCCGAAAGGTTCAGGTGCCCCACCACATGACCCGTATACCCCGCCGCGCCGTGGCCGTCGTGCCCGTCCTCGCGCTCACCGCCGGTCTGCAGTTCGCCGCCTCCCCCACGGCACGGAGCGCGACCGTCGGCGACCTGCGCCTCGCCCCTGCCTCGCTCGCCGTCGACGACAGCTGGATCGTCGTCCTCAAGGACGGCTCGACCCGCGCCGCCGACCTGGGTGTGACGCCGAGGCACGAGTACCGCTCGGTCCTGAAGGGCTTCTCCGCCTCCATGTCCCAGGCCAGGGCCGCGGCCCTGGCCTCCGACCCTCGCGTCGCGTACGTCGAGCAGAACGCGACCGTACGGATGGCCGACACGCAGCCCGGCGCGACGTGGGGTCTCGACCGGATCGACCACACCGCCCTGGTGAACAACGCCACGAGCGGCAAGGTCCAGAACGCGTTGTCGGGCTCCCCGAACAAGCTGCTGCACTCGATCTTCTGGGCGGCTACCCCACCAGATGCCCGAGGAGCTCCGGCCCCGCCGGATAGGGCCGCTCCTCGGGCATCCGCGCCCGCGCCTCGTCCACCCGCCCCGCGCGCACGAGGGCGTGGAGCGCGTGCGCGAGCGGTGTGACGTCCCGTACCGAGACGGTCCACTCGTCCGCGTACCGCCGCGCCGCCTCCCTCGCGAGCCCCAGCTGGAGGGAGCGGTACGGAAGGGCCGCCAGTTGCGGATCGCGCTCGGGATCCCACTGCACCCGCGCCGGGGACCGGCACAACTGCCGCTTCCAGGCCGCCTGGTCGGGGTGGAAGCCCCGGACGTAGTGGGAGAGGCAGGCGTTGCGCAGCGCCCACTCGAACCCCTCGCGGGTGATCTCGATCGCGAGGACGGTCTGCTGACCTTCCTTCAGACCCCAGCCGCAGCGGTACATCATCCACAGGAACGACGGCTTGATCCACGTCATCCGGTCCCGCTTCCAGGCGGGCGGGAAGCGGCCCTCGCGGGCTGTCGGGAGGCCGATGGACGGGTCGTACGCCTGGTAGACGGTCACCGTCGAGTCGGTGTGCAGGGCGCGGATCTGGTACTTCGGCGGAACGACGGACATGGCCCCCAGGGTGCGCCGTCGCGCGCCCCGGGGGCCAGTCGTTTTACGGCGCCGCCGGGCGGTGTCGACGGAAGATTCCGGTGACGACAGGATGGGCCTCACCTCCGGGCACGCGGCCAGGATCCGTGAGGCCGTCGTCCACCGCCGAGAAGGAGAACCGGATGCTCGTCGCCGTCGACCATGTGCAGCTCGCCGCCCCAACCGGCAGCGAAGACCGGTTGCGGAGGTACTACGGGGAGGTGCTCGGCATGGTCGAGGTGGCCAAGCCCCCGGTTCTCGCGGCTCGGGGCGGCTGCTGGTTCCAGGCCGGCCCGGTCCAGCTGCACCTGGGCGTCGAGGAGGACTTCCGTCCCGCGAGAAAGGCTCACCCGGGGCTGCGCGTCACCGGGATCGAGGAGTACGCCGCCCGCCTGGAGGAACGCGGCGCCCTGGTCGTCTGGGACGACAACCTGCCCGGCCACAAGCGCTTCTACTCCGAGGACCCGGTGGGCAACCGGCTCGAGTTCCTCGAACCGGTGCAGCCGCCGGTGTCGTGACGGAGCGCGTGCGGCGGACAGCGGCAGAACCCCCGGCCGTCGAGGGACGACCGGGGTTCTGCCGCTGTGGCGGCGGTTGTGGCGCCGCTCGGACGCCGTCCGTCAGTGGTTGCGCGGGAAGCCGAGGTCCACGCCCGCCGGGGCCTCGGAGGGGTCCGGCCAGCGGGTGGTGACGACCTTGCCGCGGGTGTAGAAGTGGACGCCGTCGTTGCCGTAGATGTGGTGGTCGCCGAAGAGCGAGTCCTTCCAGCCGCCGAAGGAGTGGTAGCCCACCGGCACCGGGATCGGCACGTTCACGCCGACCATGCCCGCCTCGACCTCCAGCTGGAAGCGGCGGGCCGCACCGCCGTCACGGGTGAAGATCGCGGTGCCGTTGCCGAACGGCGAGGCGTTGATGAGGGCGACGCCCTCCTCGTACGTCTCGGTGCGCAGCACGCAGAGCACCGGGCCGAAGATCTCGTCCTGGTACGCCGCCGCGGTCGTGGGCACGTGGTCCAGGAGCGACAGGCCGATCCAGTGCCCGTCCTCGAAGCCGTCCACCGTGTAGCCGGTGCCGTCGAGGACGACCTCGCAGCCCTCGTCAGCCGCGCCCTTCACGTACGAGGCGACCTTGTCGCGGTGGACCGCCGTGATCAGCGGGCCCATCTCCGAGGTCGGGTCGTTGCCGGGGCCGATCTTGATCTTCTCGGCGCGCTCGCGGATCTTCTGCACCAGCTCGTCGCCGATCGCGCCGACCGCGACGACCGCCGAGATCGCCATGCAGCGCTCACCGGCCGAGCCGTACGCCGCCGAGACCGCGGCGTCGGCCGCCGCGTCCAGGTCCGCGTCCGGCAGGACCAGCATGTGGTTCTTCGCGCCACCGAGCGCCTGGACGCGCTTGCCCGCCGCGGAGGCGGTGGTGTGGATGTAGCGGGCGATCGGCGTCGAGCCGACGAAGGAGATCGCCGAGACGTCCGGGTGCTCCAGGAGCCGGTCGACGGCGACCTTGTCACCGTGGACGACGTTGAAGACCCCGTCCGGCAGGCCGGCCTCGGCGAGCAGCTCTGCGATCTTCAGCGACGGCGAGGGGTCCTTCTCGCTCGGCTTGAGGATGAAGGTGTTGCCGCACGCGATGGCGAGCGGGAACATCCACATCGGGACCATCGCCGGGAAGTTGAACGGCGTGATGCCGGCCACCACACCCACGGGCTGGCGGATCGCGGCCACGTCCACCCGGTTCGAGACCTGGGTGGACAGCTCGCCCTTGAGCTGCGTGGTGATCCCGCAGGCCAGGTCCACGATCTCCAGACCGCGGGCGACCTCGCCCAGCGCGTCCGAGTGGACCTTGCCGTGCTCGGCGGTGATCAGCTCGGCGATCGCGTCCCGGTTGGCGTCGAGCAGCGCGCGGAACTTGAAGAGGATCGTGGTGCGCTGCGCGAGCGACGCCGTGCCCCAGGTCAGATACGCGGTCTTCGCCGCGGCCACGGCCGCGTCGACCTCGTCGACCGACGCCAGCGCCACCTTCGTGGTCACGGCACCCGTGGCCGGGTCGGTGACCGGGCCCCAGTTGCCCGACGTGCCCTCGACGGTCTTGCCACCGATCCAGTGGTTGACGGTCTTCTCGGTGTTCGTCATGCCGGAATGCTCCTTCAGAGATGGCGGCGTCGGGCGGTGACGTGCCGGTCGTACTCCTCCCGGGCCTTGGCCGCCGACGCGCGGGTCGAGGTCTCGGCCACGGGCACATCCCACCACGCCTGGGCGGGGGGCGCGCCCGACACTGTGTCTGCCGTTTCGGTCTCGACATAGACACATGTGGGAACGGTCGACGCCCGCGCGTCGGTGAGGGCTTCCCGCAGGTCACGTGCGGTACGTGCAGTGAGCACCCGCATCCCGAGCGAGGCCGCGTTGGCGGCCAGGTCGACGGGGAGCGGGTCCCCGGTGAAGGTGCCGTCCGGCGCGCGGAAGCGGTATGCGGTGCCGTACCGCTCACCGCCCACGGCCTCGGACAGTCCTCCGATGGAGGCGTACCCGTGGTTCTGCAGGATCACCACCTTGATGGGCAGTCCTTCCTGCACGGCGGTGACGATTTCGGTGGGGTTCATCAGATACGTACCGTCGCCCACGAGCGCCCAGACCGGCCGCCCGGGCGCGGCGAGGGCCACCCCGATCGCCGCCGGGATCTCGTAGCCCATGCACGAGTAGCCGTATTCGACGTGGTACTGGTCGGCGGAGCGGGCCCGCCAGAGCTTGTGGAGGTCTCCGGGGAGCGAGCCGGCGGCGTTGATCAGGATGTCGTCCTCGGTGACCAGGGTGTCGAGTGCGCCGAGGACCTCCGGCTGGGTGGGCCGGGCCTCCTCGTCGGCCGGGGTGCAGGCTGCGGTGACGCGGGCCTCCCAGCGGTGCTTCTCCTCCGCGTACTCGCGCGCGTAGTGAGCGGTGACATGGTGCGGGTCGAGCAGCGCGTGGAGCGCCTCAAGGCCCTCGCGGGCGTCCGCGACCAAGGGCAGCGCGGACAGCTTGTGCGAGTCGAAGGCCGCGATGTTGAGGTTGACGAACCGCACGTCCGGGTGGGTGAACAGGGTTCCGGAGGCGGTGGTGAAGTCGGTCCAGCGGGTGCCGACCCCGATCACCACGTCGGCCGTACGCGCCAGGTGGTCGGCGGCGGCGGTGCCGGTGTGGCCGACGGCGCCGACGTCCTGCGGATGGTCGTGGCGCAGCGCGCCCTTGCCCGCCTGGGTGGAGGCGACCGGGATGCCGGTCAGGGAGGCGAAGGTGGCGAGCGCCTCCTCGGCGCCGCTGTACTTGACCCCGCCGCCCGCGACGATCAGCGGACGGGCCGCCCGGCCGATCGCCGCGACCGCCGCCTCCAGTTCGGCGTCGTCCGGCACCGGCCGCCGCACGCGCCAGACCCGCTCGGCGAAGAACTCCTCGGGCCAGTCGTACGCCTCCGCCTGGACGTCCTGCGGCAGGGCGAGCGTCACCGCCCCGGTCTGGACGGGGTCCGTGAGGACCCGCACGGCGGCGAGCGCTGCGGGGATCAGCGCCTCGGGGCGGGTGACGCGGTCGAAGTACGCGGAGACCGGCCGCAGACAGTCGTTGACCGACACGTCGCCCGCGTAGGGGACTTCGAGCTGCTGGAGCACGGGGTCGGCGGGGCGGGTGGCGAAGCTGTCGCCGGGCAGCAGCAGCACCGGGAGGCGGTTGATCGTGGCGAGCGCGGCGCCGGTGACGAGGTTGGTGGCGCCGGGGCCGATGGAGGTGGTCACGGCGTGCGCGGAGAGCCGGTTCGACTGGCGGGCGTAGCCGACGGCCGCGTGCACCATGGCCTGCTCGTTGCGCCCCTGGTGGTACGGCATCTCCTCGGCGTGCTCGACGAGCGCCTGGCCGATGCCGGCGACGTTCCCGTGACCGAAGATGCCCCAGGTCGCGGCGATCAACCGACGGCGTACGCCGTCGCGTTCGGTGTACTGCGCGGCGAGGAACCGCACCAGCGCCTGCGCGACGGTCAGAGTGCTCACGTGTACCCCTCCGAGTGGTCGGGGTGGAAGCAGATCTTCCACTCCCGCTCCGGTCCTGGTCCCGCCATCACGTTCAGGTAGTACATGTCGTGCTCCGGCTGCGCGATCGACGGGCCGTGCCAGCCGTCGGGCACGAGGACGGCGTCACCGGTGCGGACCTCGGCGAGGAGGTCGGCGCCGCCGGGACGGGAGGGGGAGATCCGCTGGTAGCCGACTCCGCCGCCGGCGATCTCGAAGTAGTAGATCTCCTCCAGCTCGGACTCGGCGCCCGGGCGGTGCTCGTCGTGCTTGTGGGGCGGGTAGGAGGACCAGTTCCCGCCGGGGGTGATCACCTCGACGGCGATGAGGCGGTCCGCCTCGAAGACGTCCGCGGCGGCGAAGTTCCGTACGTTCCGCGCCCGGTTGCCGGTGCCGCGGGCCTCGACGGGTACCTCCGGCGCGGGGCCGTAGCGAGCGGGGAGTCGTCGCTCGCACTTCGCTCCTGCCAAAGCGAAGCGGCCTCCCGCACCGGAGGCGATCTGGACTCGGGCGTCGCGCGGCACGTACGCGAAGTCGGACACTCCGCCGAACACGCCCTCGCGGCCCAGGAGTTGAAGCGTCTGGCCGTCGACGTGCACCGTACAGCCGCCGGAGAGCGGAAGCACGATCCACTCGCTGTCCCCGGTGTCCAGGAGATGGGTGGCTCCCGGGCCGAGTTCGAGGACGCGCAGTGCGGAGTGCGCCCAGCCGGCCCGGTCGGGGTCGACGTGGAGCGCGTACGACCCGTGGGAGGCGGTCCCTGCGGGCAGATGGAGATCGTTCATGGGTGGTGCGTACTCCTTCCTACCGCTTCCCGCAGCAACCGCGCAGCGGTATCGACGGCTCCGGCCACATCGCCGTCCGCGGGATAGAGGAGGGTACGGCCGACGGCCAGGCCCCGGACGGTGGGCAGGCGCAGCGCGTCGCGCCATCTCGCGTACGCGACGTCCTGGGCGTCCGGGCCCGGCCCGGGGTCTCCGCCGAGCAGGACGGTGGGCAGGGTGGTGGTCTCCAGGACACGGGCCATGTCGTCGGGGTGGTCGGTGACCGGGACCTTGAGCCAGGTGTAGGCGGAGGTGCCGCCCAGGCCGGAGGCGACGGCGAGGGAGGTGACGACGGCCTCGGCGGAGAGGTCGTTGTGGAGCCTGCCGTCGCGGTCACGGTGGCAGAGGAACGGTTCGACGAAGACGGGCAGCCGCAGGGCGGCCATCTCGTCGACGGCGCGGGCGGCGGTGTGGAGGGTGGAGAGCGATCCGGGGTCGTCGGGATCGATCCGCAGGAGGAGCTTTCCCGCGTCGAAGCCGAGCCGGGCGAGGTCCTGGGGGCGGTGGCCGGTGAACCGGTCGTCGAGCTCGAAGGAGGCCCCGGCGAGGCCGCCGCGGTTCATCGACCCGATGACCAGGCGGTCGTCCAGGGCGCCGAGCAGGAGGAGGTCGTCGAGGATGTCGGCGGAGGCGAGGACCCCGTCGACACCGGGCCGGGAGAGCGCGAGCCGGAGCCGGGCGAGGAGGTCGGCGCGATCGGCCATCGCGTAGGGCCGCGCCCCGACGCCGAGCGCGCCGCGGGCGGGGTGGTCGGCGGCGACGATCAGCAGCCGCTCGCGGCCCTCGAACCACGCCCGTCTCCGCCGTGTCGCCGCGGCCTCCGCCACGGCCTCGGGCCGCCGGGCCCGCAGTGAGACGAGCCGCTCGACGTCGACGGGCTCGGCCCCGTCGGACCCGCCGACGCCCCGCACGGCCCGGGCGAACCGCCGCGGAGGCGCGGGGTGCGCGGCGCGGCGAAGGGGGTCGGCGGCGGGAGACGTCTCGCGCGTGGGGCGGGGTGGCGCGGGCGGTTGCCCCGGACCGGACGGGACGGGCGCCTCGGACGGGACGGGCGCCTCGGACGTTGCCCCGCACGGGGCGGGCGTCGTCCCGGGACCCGGCGAGGTGGACGCGTGCTCGGCGCCCGGTGGGGTGGGGTCGGCGGTGGGCAGGCCGCCCGGTGGGGCCGAAGTGGGCGGCGGTGGGGCCGAAGTGGGCGGCGGTGGGGCCGAAGTGGGCGGCGGTGGGGCCGAAGTGGGGGGCGGTGGGGCCGAAGTGGCGGGCGTGGGCGGGCTCTTCGGGCCGCTCGCGCGGCGGTGAGCGGCTCGGGTACGCCAGCTGTCGGTGGGACGGGCGGTCATGGGGTGCGCTCCGGGAGGGTGCCGGTGCCGACGGACAGGGCGCGGTCGATCTCGTCGGCGTAGGGCATCGCCGGGGAGCAGGCGAGGCGACCCGCCACGATGGCGCCGGCCGCGTTGGCCCTGCGGAGAGTGCGGTCCAGGTCCCAGCCGGCGAGCAGCCCGTCGCACAGCGCCCCGCCGAACGCGTCGCCCGCGCCGAGGCCGTTCACCACGTCGACCGGCAGGGGCGCCACCTCCGCGCACTCCCCGTCGGCGGTCATCGCGAGGACCCCCTTGGGGCCCTGCTTGACGACCGCGAGCCGGACTCCGGCGGCGAGCAGCGCGCGGGCCGCGGCGTACGGCTCGCGCTCCCCCGTCGCGACCGCGCACTCGTCCAGGTTGCCGACCGCGACCGTGGCCGATCTCAGGGCCTCCCGGTAGAGCGGTCCCGCCTCGTCCGGGTCGGGCCAGAGCACCGGGCGCCAGTCCAGGTCGAGCACGGTCAGCTCCGCGCCGCCCCGCTCCCGCAGCGCGCCCAGCGTCGCCGCCCGGCTGGGCTCGGCGCTCAGCCCCGTCCCGGTCACCCAGAACGCCCTCGCCGCCCGGACCGCCCCGAGGTCCAGCTCCGCCGGATGGATCTCCAGGTCCGGCGCCCGGGGGCGGCGGTAGAAGTGGATCGGGAAGTCGTCGGGCGGGAAGATCTCGCAGAACGTGACCGGTGTCGGATACGCCTCCACCGCCGTCACCCAGCGGTCGTCGACCCCGAACGCGGCCAGCTCCTCGTGGAGGTACTCCCCGAACGGGTCCGCTCCGGTCCGGCTCACCAGGGCCGTGCGCCGTCCGAGCCGGGCCGCCGCGACCGCCACGTTCGCGGGCGAGCCGCCCAGGAACTTCCCGAAGGTCTCCACCCGGGAGAGCGGAACGCCGACCTGGAGGGGGTAGAGGTCCACGCCGAGTCGCCCCATCGTGATCAGCTCGTACGGCTCCGCATCCACGCGCGCCACCTCTCGCCTCGGCCCCGCACCCAGGTCTAGCCGTCCGCCCCGAACCCTGTCAACGCTATGTCCTTACATTCGGACGAGCGTCTTGACGCGTCGTTCCGGGCGTGGTCAAGGTGGCTCTCATGACGAAGCCGTCGCCGCTGTCCCGTATCCGTATCGGCTCCGCCCCCGACTCCTGGGGCGTCTGGTTCCCCGACGATCCCCGGCAGGTTCCCTGGCAGCGCTTCCTCGACGAGGTCGCCGGCGCGGGCTACGCGTGGATCGAGCTCGGACCGTACGGCTATCTGCCCACCGATCCCGCCGTCCTGGCCGAGGAGACGGGTCGCAGAGGTCTGCGGGTCTCGGCGGGCACGGTCTTCACCGGGCTGCACCACGGTCCGGCCGTCTGGGAGAAGACCTGGGCCCATGTCGCCGACAACGCGGCGCTGGCGCAGGCGATGGGCGCGGAGCATCTCGTCGTCATCCCCTCCTTCTGGCGGGACGACAAGACGGGCGAGGTCCTGGAGGACCGCACTCTCACCGCCGGACAGTGGCGCGATCTGACCGGTCTGACGGAGCGCCTCGGCCGCGAGGTCCGGGACCGCTACGGGCTGCGGATCGTCGTCCATCCGCACGCGGACACCCATGTCGACAGCGAGGAGAACGTGGCCCGCTTCCTGGACGCGACCGATCCGGAGCTGGTCTCGCTCTGCCTGGACACAGGGCACTACGCGTACTGCGGGGGCGACAGCGTCAAGCTGATCGAGACGTACGGCGAGCGCATCGGCTACCTCCACCTCAAGCAGGTCGATCCGGAGATCCTCGCCGGGGTCGTCGCCGACGAGGTGCCGTTCGGACCGGCCGTGGCGCGGGGGGTGATGTGCGAGCCGCCCTCCGGGGTGCCGGCTCTGGAGCCGGTCCTCGCGGCGGCACAGGCGCTCGACGTGGAGCTGTTCGCCATCGTCGAGCAGGACATGTACCCGTGCGAGCCCGACAGGCCGTATCCGATCGCGGTCCGCACGCGCCGCTTCCTGCGCTCCTGTGGAGCATAGAAGCCCCGATAACACCATTCGGCGCGCCGTTGTGACCATGCGTCACTTACGTCACGTCCATCCCCTTGTTGTCACAGATTTCTCCATTACGCGGGCTTCACGTCACAGCCGGTCGACAGCGCCTCCCTTTCCGTTGGAAGGGGTCGTTGCATGGGGCACAGGCTCAGTGATCGCCAGCGTTTGCCCCGCAGCTCCCCCGAACGGCACCCCCGCCGCCGCTGCGAGGCGCGCAGGGAGGTGCCACGCATGACGGACAGAAGGCTCTGGTCGTACAAGGACATCGCCGTACACATCAAGGTGCAGCCGGACACCGTGCGGTCCTACCGGAAGCACGGCCTCCTGCCGGCGCCCGACCATGTCGAGTCGGGCAAGCCCTACTGGTACGCGGACACGATCCACGCCTGGGTGGCCAACCGACCGGGCAACAGGACCCGTCGGGAATGACCTCCCGGCACGGGCTCGTGGCACCACCTCGTGCGCACGAGCCGCCGGCCCGCGGAGCCGCAGCACGAGGGCCCCGGCCCCGAGGGCCGCGCGAGGGCCCCGCACCCGGTGCGGGGCCCTCGGTCCGCCCATGGCGATCCGGCCTTCCGCGCCTACGACACGACCTAGCGGCCGACGGACTCCTTGTCCCGGACGTCCTCGTCCGCCCGCCCCGTCCGTTCCGCTCGGCTCGATCCTTCGGCCTGTTCCGACCCCCCGGCCCGCTCCGGCGCCGCGGTCGGGGCCTTCGCCGTGTCCTCGCCCTCGCTGACTCCGAACCGGTCGTGGAAGCGGCGCAGCGGACCCGGGGCCCACCAGGTGAGGCGGCCGGTCAGCTTCATCACGGCCGGTACGAGCAGGCTGCGGACGACCATCGCGTCCATCAGCACGGCGAGCGCGACGCCCAGGCCCAGCATCTTGGTGTTGGTCACCCGCGAGGTGCCGATGGCCACCATGACGACGGCGAGGATGACGGCGGCGGCGGTGATGAGGCCGCCCGTACGGCGCAGGCCGAACCGGACCGCGTGGTCGTGGTCGCCCGTCGCGTCGTACTCCTCCTTGATCCGGGATATCAGGAACACGCCGTAGTCCATCGAGAGGCCGAAGGCGACGCAGAACATCAGCACCGGAAGGGTGGTCTCGATGTCACCGGTCGGGGTGAAGCCGAGGAACCCGGAGAGATGGCCTTCCTGGAAGACCCAGACGACCGCGCCGAACATGGCGGTCAGGCTGAGGCCGTTGAGGACGACGGCCTGGATCGGGATGAGCACGCTGCCGGTCAGCAGGAAGACCAGGAGCAGCGTGACGACCACGATGATCGCCCCCGCCCAGGGGAGCCGGTCGCCGATGGCGTCCTTGGAGTCGACCAGGAGGGCGGCGGCTCCGGTGACGGACGTGTCGAACGGGGCTGTCTCGGCACGCAGTTCGCCCACCACGCGCTGGGCTGCCTCGCCGACGCCCTCACCCTCCGGGATCACCGTGAAGTACGCGGGCGTTCCGGCGCCGGGACCCGCGGTCACCGGTCCGTCCACCCGCATGACCCCGTCGAGGGCCGCTATCCGCTCGCGGTAGCCGGCGTACTCGGCGGGGGTGGCGGCACCCTCGGCGAGGACCGTGAGCCCGCCGCCCGGGCTGCCGGGGAAACCGTCGCGCAGTTCGTCCTGGACCACCCGGGACTCGGCGGTGGTGGGGAGCTGCCGGTCGTCGACCGTGCCGAACTTCGCTCCCAGGAAGGGGAGACCGAGCAGGACGAGACCCGCCGTGGTGGCTACGGCGAAGACCGGCGCGCGCCGCATCACCAGCGTCGCCGTCCTCGCCCAGCCTGCCCCGGGCTCCCTGGTATCCGCGCCTGCGGCGCCGCGCGGCTCGGCGCCTTCGGCGGTACGGCGACGGCGCTTGAACAGGCGCCGCAGGTCCAGCGCGTTGACCCGCTCCCCGAGCAGCATCAGGGCGGCGGGCAGCAGGGTCAGCGCGGCGGCCGCGGCGAGCAGCACCACCGCGATGCCCGCGTAGGCGAAGGAGCGCAGGAAGTACTGCGGGAAGACCAGCATCGCGGAGAGCGAGGCCGCCACGGTCAGGGCGGAGAAGAGCACCGTCCGCCCGGCCGTCCGCAGGGTCGTGGCGACGGCGGTCCGGGTGTCGGCCCCCCGGGCCAGCTCCTCGCGGAACCTGCGGACCACGAACAGGGCGTAGTCGATGGCGAGTCCGAGCCCGAGGGCTGTCGTCAGGTTCTGCGCGAAGACGGAGACGTCGGTGAGTTCGGTGAGGCCCCGCAGCACCGCGTTCGTACCCAGGATGGCCACGATGCCGACGCCCAGCGGCAGCATGGCCGCGACCGCGCTGCCGAAGACCATGACGAGCAGGACGAGCGTCACCGGCAGTGCGATCAGCTCGGCGCGCAGCAGGTCCTCCTCGACGGTCGACTGCATCTCGTGCTGCACGGCCAGCTGACCGCCGATCGAGACGTCGACGGGGCCGTGGGCGCCCCGGAAGTCCGGGGCGATCCGCTCCAGGATCTCGCCGGCCGCCTTCTCGTCGCCGTCGACCCTGGCGACGATCACGGCCTGCCGGCCGTCCTCGGAGCGCAGGGCCGGGGAGCCGGTCCCCCAGTAGGAACCGATGCCGCCGACACCGTGCTCGGCGTCGAGCCGCTCGGCGAGCCGCCGCGCCTCGGCGGCCACGGCGGGATCGTCGACCCCGCCCTCCCGGGCGCTCACGAGCAGGAGCAGATTGGGCTGGGAGGCGGGGAACTCCCGCTCCAGAACCTCTGTCGCATACGTGGATTCGGCGTCCGGGACCTCGAAGCCGCCGCTCCCCATCCTGTCGGCGACACCGCTGCCCGCGAGAACGGTGAGCGCGGTGATCACCAGCGCGACCAGCAGGGACAGGCGTGGCCTGGCCGTCACGAACCGGGTCCACCCCCCGCCCGGTGCGGGCCCTGAATTCTTGACTTCGGCCATGACGCGGTGTCCCCTTCACCATGACCCATGCGCTCGCTTCCCGGCAGGTCGCATGGGTCGCCCGTTGCCATAGACTGGCAAACACGAGTCATCGCTCGCGTTTCACAAGAATGCGAGCGACGTCTCGTGTTTGTCAAACATGCTGAGAGAGCTGGGGACAGTCATGTCCGAGGAGAGGTCCGAGAGTTCGGCGGAGCAGAAGCCCCGCCGTCGGCAGGCCCGCGGCGAGCGCCGCATCGCGCAGCTGCTCCAGGCGGCGGCAAGCGTCTTCTGCGCGAACGGCTACACGGCGGCCAGCACCAACGCGATCGCCCGTGAGGCCAGCGTCTCCCCCGGCACGCTCTACCAGTACTTCCCCAACAAGGAGGCGATCGCCGTCGAGCTCGGCGGCCGCCTGCTGCACCAGATGCGCGAGATGCACGGACAGGCGTTCACCCCGGCCAACCTCGCCCTGCCGCTGCCCGAGCTCGTGGACGCGGTGCTCGATCCGATGATCGAGTTCAACTGCTCGAACCCGGTCTTCCTCGCCCTGATGCACGGCTCCGAGATCCCGGGCCGGATCGCCGAGGAGCACGACGCCCTGCACGCCTCGCTCCTGGCCTCGGTCCAGAGCCTGTTCGACCACCATCTGCCGGACCACACACCCGAGGACCGCACCCTCAAGGCCGAGATGACCTTCGCGGTCGTCAAGGGCGGTCTCACCCTGATCCTCGCCGCCGACGAGGGGCCGGCACGGGACGCGGCGGTCGCCGAGCTGAAGACGCTGCTGCTGGGCTACCTCGGCCCGCTCATCGAGGGCTCCCCCGCCCCGGCCGGCAGCGGCGGCGCGCTCACCACGACTCCGCCCCGCTGACCGACTCCCCGACCGCGCCCCCGCGTCCCGCGCCCCCCTTCGCCCGGATCTTCATCGCGAGGATCGGGAAGGCGAGGACGGAGAGCATCCCCGCCCCCACGAGCGCCGCCGCCTCGCCCGCCGTCAGCGCCTTGTCGTCGACCCCGATGGTGGTGATCGCGACGACGAGCGGCAGGGCCGTGGACTGGTAGAGCACCAGCGCACTCCGGTCCCCGCGCCCCAGGTCGCCCGGGGCGAGGAACCAGACCGGTCCGCCCCGCACCACCACGAACAGCAGCAGGAAGACCGGCAGCAGGAGCAGCGTACGGCCGCCGTCGAGCAGTGAGTCCAGGTCGAACTCGATGCCGGTGACGACGAAGAAGACCGGGACGAGGAAGCCGAAGCCGACCGCCTCGACCTTCTCCAGGATCGCGGGGCCCGACTCGGGCGCGGCGCCGGTCAGGACGAGCCGGGTGATGAGTCCGGCGGCGAACGCGCCGAGCAGCACGTCGAGACCGAGGGCCTGCGAGGCGCCCAGCATCAGCGCGAGCAGCAGGAACACGAAACGGACCGCGAACTGGCCGCTGGTGTGCATGGTCCTGGCGATGATCCGGGAGAACCACGGCGGTCTCGGCCGCAACGCCCAGAGGACGGCCGCCGCCGTCAGGACGGCGAAGACCGCGAGGAGCACCGTGGACTGGGCCGCGCTGCGGCCGCTCAGGAGGAGGGTCATCGCGATGATGGGCCCGAACTCCCCCACCGCGCCGAAGGCCATCACCACCGTGCCGAACCGGCCGTGCAGATCGCCCGAGTCCCGCAGCACCGGCAGGACGGTGCCGAGCGCCGTGCTGGTCAGCGCCACCCCGATGAAGACACCGTGGTGGAATCCGTCGGCCAGCAGCGCCCCGGCGACGAGCCCGAGCGCCAGGGCGACCAGCCATGCCCCCACCGAGCGCTTGAGGGTGTCGCCCCGCACCTTGCCGAACTCGATCTCGTAGCCCGCGAGGAAGATCAGCATCGCGAGGCCGAGCTCCGAGAGGCCGTCGATCAGGGGGCCCGTGTGCGCCCAGCCGAGGACGTCGGGGCCGACGACGATGCCGAGCAGGATCTCGAAGATGACGAGCGGAACGGGCAGTCGACGCCCGACCGCGTAGGCCAGCAGCGGCGCCAGGACGGCGATCGCCATGATCAGGATCAGAGTGGTGCCGGAATGCGACATGTCGGGTATCTACCATGGGTCGCACCGCCTCACGAGACACAGCCCCGGCAGGGCGCCGGCGTACGACTGGATTCATACCCCCTAGGGGTATAGACTGTGTTTCAGTACGACCCCGCACCCGCACGCCCTCGAAGAGGAGACCGTCATGACCGCCGAGACGCCGACCGCACTCACCACCGTGTACCAGGTCAAGGGAATGACCTGCGGGCACTGCGAGGGCGCGGTCACCAGTGAGATCTCCGAGATCGCCGGGGTCTCCTCCGTCAAGGCTGTGGCCTCCACCGGCCAGGTCACCGTGGTGTCCCAGGCCCCGCTCGACGAGGAGGCCGTCCGCGCCGCCGTCGACGAAGCGGGCTACGAGCTCGTCGGCCAGGCCTGAGACACCCGGGGTCCCCTGCCCGGCGCCCGGGACTCGGGCATACGCCCCCGGCACGCACGGACGGGGCCGTACCGTTACCGGTACGGCCCCGCTCTGGTTTGGAACGGCACACATGACATCGAGCACCGCGCCCACCGTCACGACCGAGCTGGTCATCGGCGGGATGACCTGCGCCTCCTGCGCGGCCCGCGTCGAGAAGAAGCTCAACCGGATGGACGGCGTCACCGCGACCGTCAACTACGCGACGGAGAAGGCGAAGATCGCGCACCCGGCGGGGACACGGGTCGCCGATCTGATCGCGACGGTCGTCAGGACCGGCTACACCGCCGAGGAGCCCGTTCCCCCGGCCCCGGAGCCGCCGGAGACACCGCGCGAGGCGGATCCCGAGCTCGACGCGCTCCGCACCCGGCTGACCGTCTCGGCGCTGCTCGCCGCGCCGGTCGTCCTGCTCGCCATGATCCCCGCCCTCCAGTTCGACAACTGGCAGTGGCTCTCCCTCACGCTCGCCGCACCGGTCGTCGCCTGGGGCGGGCTGCCCTTCCACCGCGCCGCCTGGACCAACCTGCGGCACGGCGCGGCGACCATGGACACCCTGGTCTCGATCGGCACGCTGGCCGCGTTCGGCTGGTCGCTGTGGGCCCTGTTCCTCGGTGACGCGGGCATGACCGGCATGCGCCACGGCTTCGACCTCACCACCGGCCGCACCGACGGCGCCTCGACGATCTACCTGGAGGTCGCGGCCGGTGTCGTCACCTTCATCCTGCTCGGCCGCTACCTGGAGGCCAGGGCCAAGCGGAAGGCGGGCTCCGCGCTGCGCGCCCTGATGGCGCTCGGGGCGAAGGACGTGACCGTCCTGAGATGGGGGTCCCCCCTGCTCGAGCGAAGCCGAGTGCTTGGGGGAGGCACGGAGGTACGGATCCCGGTGGACGCGCTGCGGGTCGGCGAAGTCTTCGTCGTCCGCCCCGGCGAGAAGATCGCCACCGACGGAACGGTCGTCGAGGGCTCCTCCGCTGTCGACGCGTCCCTGCTCACCGGCGAGTCCGTCCCGGTCGACGTGACGGCCGGCGACCCGGTCACCGGCGGCTGCCTCAACACCTCGGGACGGCTCGCCGTCCGGGCGACCCGGGTCGGCGCCGACACCCGGCTCGCCCGGATGGCCAAGCTGGTCGAGGACGCCCAGAACGGCAAGGCCGAGGTGCAGCGCCTCGCCGACCGGATCTCCGCGGTCTTCGTCCCCGTGGTGCTCTACATCGCCCTCGGCACGCTGCTGACCTGGCTGTTCGTGGTCGAGGACACCACCGGCGCGTTCACCGCCGCCGTCGCCGTACTGATCATCGCCTGCCCCTGCGCCCTCGGCCTCGCGACCCCGACCGCGCTCATGGTCGGCACCGGCCGCGGCGCGCAGCTCGGCATCCTGATCAAGGGCCCGGAGGTACTGGAGTCCACCCGCCGTGTCGACACCGTCGTCCTCGACAAGACCGGGACGATCACCACCGGCCGGATGCGGCTGCGGAAGGTGTACGCGTACGAGGACGTGGACGAGGCCGAGCTGCTGCGCCTCGCGGGCGCCCTGGAGCACGCCTCCGAGCATCCGGTCGCCCGGGCGGTCGCGGCGGGCGCCGCCGAACGGCTCGGCCTGCCCGTGGGCGAGCTGCCCGTGCCGACGTCCTTCGAGAACGTGCCCGGCCTCGGTGTGCGCGGCACGGTCGACGGCCGCACCCTCCTGGTCGGCCGCGCGGCGCTCCTCGACGCGGAGGGGGTCGAGATCCCCGGGGTGCCGGAGCCGGGTGCCGTGCAGGTCGCCTGGGACGGCCGGGCGCGCGGGGCGCTGACGGTCGCCGACGCCGTGAAGGAGACCAGCGCGGAGGCGGTCGCCCGGCTGCGTGCCCTCGGCCTGAGGCCGGTCCTGCTGACCGGGGACGGGCGGGCGGTCGCCGAGACGGTGGCGGCGGAGGTGGGCATCGAGGCGGATCAGGTCTTCGCCGAGGTGCTGCCGCAGGAGAAGGTCGACGTGGTGCGGCGCCTCCAGGCGGAGGGCCGGGTGGTCGCGATGGTCGGCGACGGCGTGAACGACGCCGCCGCGCTGGCCACCGCCGACCTGGGTCTGGCCATGGGCACCGGCACGGACGCCGCGATCGAGGCGAGCGACCTGACGCTGGTCCGCGGCGATCTGCGGGTGGCGGCGGACGCCATCCGGCTCGCGCGCCGGACCCTGGCGACGATCAAGGGAAACCTCGCGTGGGCGTTCGGATACAACGTGGCCGCCCTGCCGCTGGCCGCGTTCGGGTTGCTGAACCCGATGATCGCCGGTTTGGCCATGGCATTTTCGTCCGTATTTGTCGTGACAAACAGCCTGCGACTTCGGAGGTTCGCGTGAATTCACCTACACGTGACGCACAGGACCTTCACAAAGAGACCTAGATCACAGATATTTGGGGGTAACCATTCGGGCCGTTCGCGGGTCTAAGTGGGCGATGCCAAGAACGTCTTGGGGGACGTTCATGGGATGTCTTGGGGGACGTCCCAGGCAAGCGTTGGCCGGGGCACGTGCACCGGGGAGCTTTGAGCGGCCCTCCCGTACGTACGTACCCCGGCAGACCGCGTAGACCCGCCTAGCTTCTGCTGAACCCGGCAGACGCCCGGCCCGGATCCCGTGGGGGGAATCCGCACCGGGGATATGGAAAGCGCCCCGCTCGCCGACCCGTGGGGGGATCGGAAGCGGGGCGCTTTTCGTTCAGCGGCGCGTGCGGCCTGTACGGCACCTCATCGGCACCGCGTACGGCGCCTCACCGGCACCGTATACGGCGCCTCGCGACGAGGAAGAGTGTCAGCGGCCCTCGACCGGGACGAAGTCGCGCAGGACCTCACCCGTGTAGATCTGGCGCGGGCGGCCGATGCGGGAACCCGGCTCCTTGATCATCTCGTGCCACTGGGCGATCCAGCCCGGGAGGCGGCCGAGCGCGAAGAGCACGGTGAACATCTCGGTCGGGAAGCCCATCGCGCGGTAGATGAGGCCCGTGTAGAAGTCCACGTTCGGGTAGAGGTTGCGCGAGACGAAGTAGTCGTCGGAGAGCGCGTGCTCCTCCAGCTTGAGCGCGATGTCCAGCAGCTCGTCGGACTTGCCGAGCGCGGAGAGCACGTCGTGCGCCGCGGCCTTGATGATCTTGGCGCGCGGGTCGAAGGACTTGTACACCCGGTGGCCGAAGCCCATCAGGCGGACACCGTCCTCCTTGTTCTTCACCTTGTTGATGAAGGAGTCGACATTGCCACCGTTGGCCTGGATGCCCTCGAGCATCTCCAGGACCGACTGGTTGGCGCCACCGTGCAGCGGGCCCCACAGGGCCGAGATGCCGGCGGAGATCGACGCGAACATGTTCGCCTGGCTCGAACCGACCAGACGGACGGTGGACGTCGAACAGTTCTGCTCGTGGTCCGCGTGCAGGATCAGCAGCTTGTCGAGCGCCGAGACCACGACCGGGTCGAGCTCGTACTCCTGGGCCGGGACCGAGAAGGTCATGCGCAGGAAGTTCTCGACGTACCCCAGGTCGTTGCGCGGGTAGACGAAGGGGTGGCCGATCGACTTCTTGTACGCGTACGCCGCGATCGTCGGCAGCTTGGCGAGCAGCCGGATCGTGGAGAGGTGACGCTGCTTCTCGTCGAACGGGTTGTGGCTGTCCTGGTAGAAGGTGGACAGCGCGGAGACCACCGAGGAGAGCATCGCCATCGGGTGGGCGTCCCGGGGGAAGCCGTCGAAGAAGCGCTTGACGTCCTCGTGCAGCAGCGTGTGCTGGGTGATCTCGTTCTTGAAGGTCGCGAGCTCGTCGACCTTGGGAAGCTCACCGTTGATCAGCAGGTACGCCACCTCAAGGAAGGTGGAGCGCTCCGCCAGCTGCTCGATGGGGTAGCCGCGGTACCGCAGAATGCCCTGCTCGCCGTCGAGGTAGGTGATGGCGGATTTATAGGCGGCGGTGTTGCCGTATCCGCTGTCCAGGGTGACCAGACCGGTCTGGGCTCGGAGCTTCCCGATGTCGAAGCCCTTGTCGCCGACGGTGCTCTCGACCACCGGGTAGGTGTATTCACCGTCCGCGTACCGCAGTACTACAGAGTTGTCGCTCACGTCATCCCTCACCGACGTAGTGCCTCTTCTTCGAGGTGCCCTGACTGTCTCTACCATCCCCCATTTGGCTCAGGAGAGTGCACTCGGGGTCGACCATTGGGCCATTTGGCGGCACTCAGTGCCGCCAACCTGCTCATCTTGCCCCCTTCGCCCCGTTCGGGGAAGTCCGGGGTGGCCTTTCACACGGCTGCCGAGAGCCGGTGGGCCAGGGCGGTGAAGCGTCTGCCTGCGGAAACCGTACGTACGGCCTGGGCGATCGCCTTGCGCGAACCGACCAGCACGACCAGCTTCTTCGCCCGGGTGACGGCCGTGTAGAGCAGGTTCCGCTGGAGCATCATCCAGGCGCTGTTGGTGACGGGGATCACGACGGCCGGATACTCGCTGCCCTGGGAGCGGTGGATCGTGACGGCGTAGGCGTGGGCCAGCTCGTCCAGCTCGTCGAAGTCGTAGCCGACCTCCTCGTCCTCGTCGGTGCGGACGGTCAGTCGCTGTTCGACGGCGTCGAGCGCGGTCACGACGCCGACGGTGCCGTTGAAGACGCCGTTGGCACCCTTCTCGTAGTTGTTGCGGATCTGGGTGACCTTGTCGCCGACGCGGAAGACCCGGCCGCCGAACCGCTTCTCGGGGAGGTCGGGACGGGCCGGGGTGATCGCCTGCTGGAGGAGCCCGTTGAGCGTGCCGGCGCCGGCGGGGCCGCGGTGCATGGGCGCCAGGACCTGGACGTCCCGGCGGGGGTCGAGTCCGAACTTGGCGGGAATCCGCCGTGCCGCGACCTCGACGGCGACCCGGGCGGCGTCCTCGGTCTCGTCCTCCGCGAAGAGGAAGAAGTCCGGCAGGCCGGTGGTGACGGGCGGCAGACCGGCGTTGATCCGGTGGGCGTTGGTGACGACCCCGGACTGCTGGGCCTGGCGGAAGATGCGGGTCAGCCGGACGGCCGGCACCGGACTGCCGGGGGCCAACAGATCCCCGAGCACCTCACCCGCGCCGACCGAGGGCAGCTGGTCCACGTCACCCACGAGGAGGAGGTGGGCACCGGGTGCCACGGCCTTCACGAGCTTGTTGGCGAGGAGCAGATCGAGCATGGACGCCTCGTCCACGACGACGAGGTCGGCGTCGAGCGGGCGGTCCCGGTCGTAGGCCGCGTCCCCGCCCGGCTTGAGCTCCAGGAGACGGTGGACGGTCGAGGCGTCGGTGCCGGTCAGCTCGGCGAGTCGCTTGGCGGCGCGGCCGGTGGGCGCGGCGAGGACGACCTTGGCCCGCTTGGCCCGGGCCAGCTCCACGATCGAGCGGACGGTGAACGACTTCCCGCATCCCGGGCCTCCGGTGAGGACGGCGACCTTACGGGTCAGGGCGAGCCGCACCGCCGCCTCCTGCTCGGGAGCGAGGGAGGCGCCGGTGCGGTCGGCGAGCCAGGCGAGGGCCTTGTCCCAGGCGACGTCCCGGAAGGCCGCCATCCGGTCCTCGGGGGCGTGCAGCAGGCGCCTGGTCTGGCCGGCGAGGGAGAGCTCGGCGCGGTGGAAGGGGATCAGGTAGACGGCCGTGACGGGCAGCCCCTCAGGCCCGGGCACCGACTCCCGTACGACCCCTTCCGGGTCCTCCGCCAGCTCGGCGAGGCACTCGATGACCAGCCCGGTGTCGACCTGGAGCAGCTTCACGGCGTCGGCGATCAGCTTCTCCTCGGGGAGGAAGCAGTGCCCCTGGTCGGTGGACTGCGACAGGGCGTACTGCAGCCCCGCCTTGACCCGGTCCGGGCTGTCGTGCGGGATGCCGACGGCCTGGGCGATCTTGTCGGCGGTGAGGAAGCCGATGCCCCAGACGTCGGCGGCCAGCCGGTAGGGCTGGTTCCGCACGACGGAGATGGAGGCGTCGCCGTACTTCTTGTAGATCCGCACGGCGATGGAGGTGGAGACGCCGACGCCCTGGAGGAAGACCATCACCTCCTTGATGGCCTTCTGCTCCTCCCAGGCGGCGGTGATGTTCTTCGTCCGCTTGGGCCCGAGCCCCGGCACCTCGATCAGGCGGGCCGGGGCCGCCTCCAGGATGTCGAGGGTGTCCACGCCGAAGTGCTGGGTGATGCGGTCGGCGAAGACGGGCCCGATGCCCTTGATCAGCCCGGAGCCGAGGTAGCGGCGTATGCCCTGGACGGTGGCGGGCAGCACGGTCGTGTAGTTCTCGACCGTGAACTGCTTGCCGTACTGCGGATGGGAGCCCCAACGCCCCTGCATCCGCAACGACTCGCCCGGCTGAGCCCCGAGCAGCGCCCCGACGACCGTGAGGAGATCGCCGCCACCGCGCCCGGTGTCGACGCGGGCGACCGTGTACCCGCTCTCCTCGTTGGCGTAGGTGATCCGCTCCAGCACCCCTTCGACGACCGCCTGAGCCTGACTCTGGTTGGACATGCCCCGACGGTATCGAAGGGCTCGGACAGTCGGGGGCGCGCCTGTGGTCGACCGCAGCGCCCCGGGGCGGCCCGTCGGCATGTGCGAGGCCACCCGAACCGAGAGCCCGTTGGTCCAGCAGCAGGACGTGCGTCATCCGAGCAGCTGACCGCCACAGCCCGCGCCACCCCGAGTCATCTGCCGAGTCGGGCGCCCCGGCTCTCGGCGACCCGCTTGACGTCCCGCAGCGACTCGGCGAGCCGGCCGGCGAGATAGCGCAGCTCGACGCCGCTCGCCCGGCGATCCGCGAGCAACTCGCCGGCATGGCCGAGCAGATCGCCCGCCATACCGAGCTGGACACTCTCGATGCCGTCCGCGAGCCGCGAGAGTTGACATGCTCCTCGCCCTGAAGGGCGAGGATTCTGGCCTTCCCTGACGGGTTGCCGTGCCGCTACGCGGCACGGTTTCCGGTCGGGAATCCGTGGCTTCCTGTTTCTTCGCGCTGTGCCGGGATCGCTCCTGGTCTTACCGGCGCTCCGCAGGCCGATGCCGCCAGTCCGGCGGCCGTCTTGACGTTGATCGCTGCGTTGGTGTCCCGGTCGTGGAGGGTGCCGCAGGCGCTGCAGATCCATTCCCGCACGCTCAGGGGTTTGGGGCCGTCGCGGTGGCCGCAGGTCGAGCAGATCTGGCTGGTCGGTTCGAACCGGCTGATTTTGATCAGAGTGCGGCCGTACCGCTCGGCCTTGTAGGTCAGCATGTTGATGAACTGTGACCAGCCCGCGTCGTGCACGGATTTGGCCAGCCTAGTGCGCGCCAGTCCCGCCACCGACAGGTCCTCCACGGCGATCCCTTGGTTCTCGGAGATCAGCTTGGTGGAGAGCTGGTGGTGGAACTCACGGCGCGCGTCAGCGACTTTGGCGTGGGCCCGGGCGACCTTGAGGCGGGCCTTGGCCCGGTTCTTCGATCCATTCTGCTTGCGGGACAGCTCCTTCTGGGCCTTCTTCAGCTTCTTCTCCGCGCGCCGCAGAAAGCGCGGGGAGTCGATCTTCGTGCCGTCGGACAGGACGGCGAAGTGGGTCAGGCCGAGGTCGATGCCGATGGTGTTCTCGGTCTGCGGCAGACGTTCCGCGTCGGTGGCGGGATCGGTGTCGATGACGAAGGAGGCGAAGAACCGTCCCGCCGCGTCCTTGATCACGGTCACCGAGGAAGGTGTGACGGGCAGGGCGCGGGACCATTGCACCTTCACCGCACCGATCTTCGGCAGGTCGAGGCGGCCCGCGTCGGTGATCTTCCAGCGGGCATTCGCGGTGAACCGAATCGACTGCCGGTGATCCTTGCGGGACTTGAAGCGGGGCGCTCCCAGTCTCGGGCCCTTTCGGGTGCCGCCCAGGGAGGCGAAGAAGTTGCGGTACGCGGTCTCGGCGTCCCGCAGGGACTGCTGGAGCACCACGGCGGAGACCTCGCCCAGCCAGGAGCGTTCCGGGGTGGTCTTGGCCTGGGTGATCAGCCGTGTGGACAGTTCCCCGATCTTCGGGAACGGCTCCCCGGCCGCTCGGGCGTCCTCGCGGGCGCGGACCGCGTCGTTGAACACGACGCGGGCGCACCCGAACGCCCTCGCCAACGCGGCCTGCTGGACGGCGTTCGGGTACAGGCGGAAGCTGTACCGAAGCTGCATGCCGACGACGATAGATACTTGGGTTATGGGTGAGATGCAGAAGATCAGAACTGGTCGGCACTGTACGTTCGCGATGCATGTCCACTTGGTCTTCGTGACCAAGTTCCGGCACAAGGTGTTCACCGATGCCCACCTGCGGCGCATGGAGGAGATCATGCGGTCGGTGTGTGGGGACTTCGAGTGCGAGCTGGTGGAATTCAACGGCGAGGACAACCACGTCCACTTGCTGGTGATCTTTCCGCCCAAGGTCGCCGTCACCAAACTGGTCAACTCTCTCAAGGGCGTCTCCTCCCGCCGCCTGCGCCAGGAGTTTCCCGACCTGGTGCGCCACTACTGGCGGGCCAACAAGCTCTGGTCCGGCTCCTACTTCGCCGGAACCGTCGGCGGTGCCCCGCTGTCCGTGGTCAGGCAGTACATCGACCAGCAGAACCGGCCGGGGTGAGCCGCGCCCGGCTCCGCCGGGAAAGCCTCCCGGCGCTCCGCGCCGCAGGCGGCATATCTCCGTCCGGCTCCGCCGGACCCGTTGCGGTGACGCTCCGCGTCACACCGGCAGATTCGCTTCACCCCCGGCCTGAAGGCCGGAGCACTGCGAATAGATCCCGGTAGCAGGGTTTGCCTTCTTCGCCCGTCCAGGGCAGCAGCCGAGCCTCGCCGGTCACGCGACCACCTCCACGTCGGGGCGGAGCTCCAGCCCGTGCGCGGCGAGCAGCAGCACCCGCCCTCGCCCCTGCCGCCTCTCGTACGCCAGGAGGTAGGGGCGGACGAGCGGACTGTCCTCACCGTGCGACGGACGCTCGCCGGTGTGGTGGCGGGTGGACCCGTCGGCGTAGGGACGGGAGTAGGGGTGGGTGTACGCGGGCGGGGCGGGGGGCGGATGCGGGCTGCCGGTCCGGCGCAGGAGCCGGTTGACGAGCCGGGCCAGGGAGTTCCTCACGTCGACACCTTCCGTCGCTATGTGTGGCGAATCCCTCACAGAGTGGGGTCGGGCCTGGCTACGCTTCCAGTACCGGAGGCTTGACAGCACACCCGTCAGGTTGGGGAGTTGGTCACATGGAGCAGCGCCGTAAGCCGCGTACACCGCGCGAGAAGTACGGGGAGGAGCTGAGACTGCGTCGATTGGCGGCCGGCCTCACCCAGGAGGCACTTGGTGATCTGGTCGTGTGCTCGCCCACGCTGATCAGTCACTTCGAGGCGGGCAGAAGGCTCCCCAAGCCGGACGACGCACGGCGGATCGACCGGGCGCTCGGGACGGACGGGTTCTTCGCGCGGTGGCTGGAGGACCTGGAGTCGAAGTACGCGGACCACTTCGCTTCGGCGGCCGAGCTGGAAAAGCAAGCCACGCTGATCGAACAGTTCGCGCTGTCGCTCGTTCCTGGCGTGTTCCAGACACCGGACTACGCTCGCGCCCTGTTCCAGGCGTACCGGCCGAACCACACAGCGGAGGAACTTGACGAGGCCGTCGTCATCCGAACAAAGCGTTCCCGGCTGCTCGACGGGCCGTTGAACCCTGCCATCTGGACACTGCTCGACGAGGCCGTGCTGCGACGCACGGTCGGGGGCGGCAGGTCATGGCGGAACAGCTGCGCAGGATCGCCGACTTGGCCGAGACCGGACGGATCCGGCTGCACGTGCTGCCGAACAGCGCCGGGGCACACGCGCTCCAACAGAGCCTGCTCACTCTCATGAGCTTCGAGGACTCCGCCCCGGTCGCGTACGTGGAAGCATTTCTCACGGGCAACCTGATGGATGATCCGTCCCTGGTGAACGCCAGTCGCACGGCCTACGCTCTTGCGCTGAGCGATGCACTGTCGCAACAGGAGTCACTCGCCCTGGTCAGGGCAGCAGCAGAGGAACACGCACATGGTCAGCAGTGAGCGCACCGTCGTCGACTCGTCCTCCCTCACCGGGTGGTACAAGTCGAGCTACAGCGGCGGCGATCAAGGCGAATGCGTCGAAGTCGCCCGTGGCCACGCCGGCGTACCCGTCCGCGACGGCAAGGCCGCCACGGGCCCGGCCCTGGTCTTCTCGGCGGACGGCTGGTCCTCCTTCGTCACGGCGGTCAAGCACGGCTGCTTCGACTGCCGTCGCGGCTGACTCGGCGAGGGCCCGCGCGGGTGTCGAGGATGCCGGACAGCGTGACGTGCCCGTAGGGCAGTTGACGCCTCGAAGGCAGCACGTAGAGTCCCGACGTGAGCGAGACAGACGATCTGACACCGGCCGAGTCACGTGTCTGGCGGGCCTTTCCGCGCGGAGAGTCCGTGGACTTCCGCGCCGACGAGAACGAGGATCCGGCGCTTGGCGCCACCTGGGGCGCCGAGCGGACCGTACGGGCGAGCGTGCTGCGGACGCTGCTGCTGACGTCTCCGCAGCGCGAGGGGGAGATCGCCGCGCTGAAGATCGCGGGGGCACGCATCACGGGCGTACTGGACCTGAAGTACGCCACGATCGACGCCGCCGTCCGGCTGAGCCACTGCCGGTTCGACGACGTTCCCAACCTGTACGGCGCCCAGCTGCGCCAGCTCAACCTGAGCGCGTCCGTCCTGCCGGGCCTGACCTCGGCGACCGTGCGGGTCGAGGGGGTGCTGCGGATGACGGACTGCCGTATGCGCGGGCCGGTACGGCTCAGCGGCGCTCAGATATCCGGGGCGCTGTTCATGGAACGGGCGGAGTTCACGGCACGCGACCACTCCGAGCCGGTGCTGCAGCTCAACCAGGTGGCGATCGGCGACGACTTGTGGGCGCCGGAGATGCGCGCACACGGGCAGGTACGTCTCACCGGCGCCACGGTCGCCGGGCGGATCAACGTTCAGGACGCCGAGTTCGACCGGCCCGGCGGCATCGCGCTGGACGCGCAGAACCTCACCGTGGGAGCCCACGTACGGGCGCGGTGCATTCGTGCGCAGGGCCGGATCGACCTCCGTGGCGCGCGCGTGTCGGGCCGTCTGGACCTGCTCCACGCCCGCCTGTCGCATCCCGGCGACACGGCGCTGCGGGCGAGCAGTTGTGTCATCGGCGAACTGTGGCTGCGTGGGGGCGATCGCATCGAGGGCGCCCTGAACCTGAGGCGCTCCCAGATAGAGATCCTGACCCTTGAACCGGAGATGCTGCCGGATCAGGTGTATCTCAGCAATCTCACGTACACCGTGCTCACCCCGCACGAGCCCGCCCAGCGCCGCCTCCCGATGCTGGAGCGGGAGGGCGACCTGTACGAGCCGTACGGCTACGAGCAGTTGACGGCGAGCTACCGCCACGCCGGTGACGACGACGCCGCCCGACTCGTCCAACTCGCCAAGCAGCGCCGCCGACGCGCCACACTGGCCTGGTACGGGCGCGTGTGGGGATACGTCCAGGACGCGACCGTCGGATACGGCTTCCGCCCGTTGCGCGCGGCCCTCTGGCTGCTGTCCTTCATGGCCGTCGGATCCGTCGCGTACGGCCTGGACCACCCACGTCCCCTCAAGGCGGACGAGGCACCCGAGTTCAACCCCGTCTTCTACACCCTCGACCTGCTCCTGCCGGTCGTCACCTTCGGCCAGGAGTCGGCGTTCGCCCCTGACGGCTGGCACCAGTGGCTGTCGTACGCCCTGATCATCACCGGCTGGATCCTGGCGACGGCGATCGTCACGGGCGTGACCCGCGCGGTCAGCCGCCAATGATCAATGGCGAAGCGGAGGCTCGCCGGGACCCTGGCCGCTTCCCGCACGGGAGCCCGAGCCCGCAGGGCCCGTCCCGGCGTGCCGAAAGACGCCGGGAGACGTGGCGTTTCCGGCATGAGTGACGACCGCTCCAGAACGGCGTACCGCACGAGCCGGGCGGGGTCGGCCCCATCCGCCACCCGTCGGCCACAGGCCCTCTCGCCGTTGGCGAGGTCGGGTCCGCCCTGCTCGCCCAAGGCAGATCGAGGGACGAGGTGCCGGCGGCAGCCCATGCGCCCGGTGACGCCGTTCATGGCGATACGGACTGTCCTGTGTGTCACGAAGGTGCCTCCATCAGGTACCCACTCCCCGACGGAAAGCGCTTTCTGCAAACGGAGACGCTAGCCTGCCGACATCACCGGCCAAGGGTTCCGCCCTCCCCACCCGGTGCCGCACGACTCGATCCACCGACACACTCCCCGGAGGTACGCGATGACCGTGACGCTGGCGGATGTGGCCGCGCGTGCCCAGGTCTCCCCCGCCACCGTCTCCCGCGTCCTGAACGGCAACTACCCGGTCGCCGCGTCGACCAGGGAGCGGGTGCTACGCGCGGTGGACGAGCTGGACTACGTCCTGAACGGGCCCGCGAGCTCGCTCGCCGCCGCGACGTCCGACCTGATCGGCATCCTCGTCAACGACATCGCCGACCCCTTCTTCGGGATCATGGCGGGCGCCGCGCAGAACGCGATCGGGGAAGGGGCCCCGGGCCGGGCGGGCGGCGAGAAGCTGGCCGTCGTCTGCAACACGGGCGGCTCGCCCGAGCGCGAGCTCACATACCTCACGCTGCTCCAGCGGCAGCGCGCCGCCGCCGTCATCCTGACCGGCGGATCCCTGGAGGCCCCGGACCACATGGCGGCCGTGTCGGCGAAGCTCGCGAAACTGACGGACGCGGGGACCCGGATCGTGCTGTGCGGACGGCCGGCGGCGCAGGCCGACGCGAGCGTGGCCGCGCTCACCTTCGACAACCGGGCGGGGGCGCGGCGGCTCGCCGAGCACCTGCTCTCGCTGGGGCACCGGCGGATCGGTTACGTGGCGGGGCCGGCGGACCGGACGACGACCCGGCACCGGCTGGAGGGCCACCGGGAGGCGCTGGCGGCGGCGGGTCTGCCGGAGGGGCCGACGGTGCACGGCCGGTACGACCGGCGGTCCGGTTACGACGCGACCCTCGAACTCCTGCGCAGGGAGCCGGCGCTGACGGCGGTCGTGGCGGCGAACGACACGGTGGCGCTGGGCGCGTGCGCGGCGCTGCGGGACCAGGGGCTGCGGATTCCGGAGGACGTGTCGGTGGCGGGCTTCGACGACCTCCCCTTCTCGATCGACGCGGTCCCGGCGCTGACGACGGTACGGCTCCCGCTCCACGACGCGGGCGCCCGTGCGGGCCGTCTCGCGGTGGGCTCGGAGGAGCCCCCGCCGGGCGGGGTGACGACGATCCCGGCGGAGCTGCTGGTACGGGAGTCGACGGCCCGCCCGCGGGGGTAGGCGCCCGCTATCGTAGGGAGTGACGGCATACGGAGGCCCGCATGACGACCATGGAGAGCGACGTACAGAGCGCCTGGGACGCACTGGACGGAGCCAACCTGCCCCGCGGCTACCGCGTGGAGATCACGGACGGAAAGATCATCATGACGCCGCAGGGCGAGAGCCAGTGGAAGGTCATCCTCCGGGCAGCACCGCAGATCGAGCAGCAGCTCGCCGGGCACGGGGACATTCTCTCGGACGTCATGATCGACTTCCCGTCGAGCCTCTACGGGTACGCCCCCGACCTGGCCATCGTCGCCCCCGGTTCCGAGCGCAACATGCGCGGCCGCTTCGAGTGGCACAGCCTGGAGGCCGTCCTGGAGGTCGTGTCGAAGAGCACCCAGGACAACGACTTCACCAGGAAGTTCCGCATGTACGCGGAGTGCGCCATCCCGCTCTACGTGATCATCGACCCGTCCGACGCCACCTGCACCATCCACAGCAGGCCGACCCGAACCGGCACCTACGACCAGCAGGTACAGATCCCCTTCGGCGAAGACCTGGTCCTGCCTCTTGAAGGCCGCGAGATCGTCGTGACGACCGACGGCTTCCCGCGCTCTTAGACCTCCAGGCCCGTCGCCGACAGCACCGCGTCCACCGTCTCCTCCACCGACAGGTCGGCGTTGTCGATCCAGAGGCCCTCGCCCGACAGTTCCTCACGCATCGCCGCGTCCAGCGGCGCCCAGTTCGTCGTCAGGCGCTCGCGGCGGGCGTTGTTGCGTTCCCAGGCCTTGACCAGGCCCGGGGCCAGGAAGACGGCGTGGAGGGGGCGGGCGTTCAGGGTCGCGCGGTAGAAGTCGAGGTGGCTGCGGCGGACCACGACGTCGTCGACGACCGGCAGGAAGCCGGCAGCCGTGAAGCTGTCAGCCAGCAGGCAGGCGTTGCGGGCGCGCAGGAAGATCTGGCGGTCGGCCTCGGGGTCGCCGTCCATCGTCGGCCAGAGGCAGCCGCTGACGATCAGCTTCTGGAGCCCGTCCACCTCGATGTGCGCGGAGCGCGCGAACCGGGCCGCGAGGGCCCCCGCGACCGTCGACTTGCCGCTGCCGGGGATCCCGCTCAGCAGCACCGCCGCGGGGGCGGGTTCACGGTCGACCGGTACCAGGCCGAAGGACATCCGGGGCTCCTCTCGATCAAGGAATCAAGGTTACGGTCGGCCCCGGCCGCACATCGCGGCCGGTCCGTCACCATCGCGGCCCGCCCCGCCCGCGCCGCCGCCTTCCGGCGCGGTCTCCGTCACACTCGCGCCGCCGCCCTTCCGGCGGCGGTCGGGGTCGACGCGCGCCCTCCCCCGCGCGACAGCGAGGTCAGCGCCACTCCCCCGACGAGCAGCGCCGCCGCGCACCAGCGCAGGGGGCTGATGCCCTCACCCAGGAAGAGCGCCGCCGAGGACATCCCGAACACCGGGACCAGGAGCGAGAACGGGGCCACCGAGGATGCCGGATAGCGGCGCAGGAGCCATCCCCAGGCGCCGAAACCGAAGATGGTGACGACCCAGGCGACGTAGAGGACGACGCCCACGCCCGCCCAGTCGAGCCCCCGCAGCGCCGCGAGGTCCCGGTCCGGTCCCTCCAGGAGGAGGGAGAGGGCCAGGAGCGGCAGGATGGGCACGACGCTGACCCAGACCATGAAGTTGAGCGCGTCCGGCGGGGACGCCTTACGGGTCAGGACGTTGGAGACGCCCCAGCAGGCCGCCGCCGCGACGCAGAGCGCGAAGCCCGCCAGCGGGCCGCTCGCGCCCTCGTCGACCGCCGCCAGGCCGATGCCCGCGAGCGCGACCGCCATGCCCGCGGTCTTCACCCTCCCCGGCCGTTCGCCGAGCGCGACGAAGGCGAACAGGGCCGTGAAGACCGCCTGGATCTGGAGGATCAGCGAGGAGAGCCCGGCGGGCGCGCCGAGGTCCATGCCCGTGAAGAGGAGGCCGAACTTGGCCACGCCCAGGGCGAGTCCCACCCCCACGATCCACTTCCAGGCGACCTTGGGCCGGCCGACCAGGAACACGGCCGGGAGCGCGGCCGCGAGGAAGCGGAGCGCCGAGAAGAGCAGTGGCGGGAAGTGGTCGAGGCCGACCTCGATGACGACGAAGTTGACTCCCCAGAGCGCGGCGACGAGCGCGGCCAGGGCGATGTGGGCAGGGCGCATACGAGAGAGCGTCACGCATGACGACCGTGTAGCACCAGCACGATTCTCTTCATGATTGGATGAAGCAACACTTCATCCAGGCCTGACCGCCAGACCTGGCATCCGCCCTCGACCCGCCCCGGGGAGCCCGCCGTGCTCGACCTCGGACGCCTGCGCGCCCTCCACGCCGTCGCCGTGCACGGCTCGGTGGGCGCGGCGGCCGCCGCCCTCGGCTTCAGCCCGTCGGCCGTCTCCCAGCAGATCGCCAAGCTGGAGCGCGAGACCCGTACGACCCTGCTCGAACGCCGGGGCCGCGGCGTGCGGCTCACCGACGAAGCCCATCAACTCGTGGCCACCGCAGGTCGGTTGCTCGCGATCGTGGAGGAGGCGGAGGTACGGCTCGAAGAGCGGCGCGGACTGCCCTCGGGGCGCCTGTCGATCGGGTGCTTCGCGAGTGCCGCGCGCGGTCTGATGCCCCGGGTCCTCGCCGAGCTGACCTCTCGCCACCCCGCTCTCGACGCCCGCCTCACGGAGGTCGACCCGCACATCTCGGTCGAGCTCGTCGAGCGCGGGGTGATCGACCTCGCCGTGGCCCACGACTGGGACATCGCCCCGATGCCGGTCCCGCCCGGGGTGGAGAGCGCGGTGATCGGCGACGACCTGTGCGACGTACTCGTACCGCGCGACCATCCGATGGCGACGCGCGCGTCGGTACGGCGGGAGGAGCTGGCGGACGAACGGTGGATCACGCAGCCACCCGGGTCGGTCTGCCACGACTGGCTGATGCGGACGCTGCGGGCCACCGGCTACGAGCCGCGCATCGTCCACCAGGCGGAGGAGAACCACACTCAGGTCGCCTTGGTCGCGGCGGGCCTCGGGATCGCGCTGGTGCCGCGCCTCGGCCGCGGCACGCTGCCGCCCGAGGTGACCCCCGTCCGGCTGGACCCGACGCCGACGCGCCGGCTGCACGCGCTCTGGCGCACCGGCGCGGCCCGCCGTCCCGCGATCACCGAGACCGTCCGCACGCTCCAGGAACTCTGGCCCGAGCTCTCCGCCCCGATCTGAACCGGCCGTCTCTCCACACCGCCGTTCGCGCCGTCTCTCCACACCGCCGTTCGCGCCGTCTCTCCACACCGCCGTTCGCGCCGCCCTCCACACCGCCGTTCGCGCCGATCCTTGCGCGGATCCTTGACCTGGCAGTTACTTTCGGGCTATCCGTTGCACCTTGGAAGTTTCCTTCAACGCTTCCGTCAACCCCGCACGGCCGGAAGGAGCATCAGTGCACCACCGCGCCCCCTCCCGACGCACCCTCCTCACCGTCACCGCCGCCGCGGCGGCCGCCGCCGTCACCGGTGTCGCCGCCCCGCTCGCCCACGCCGAACCCGTCGTCAGCGCCACGTCGGACGACAGCACCACGTCGGACGACAGCGCCACCTCGGGCGACAGCGCCACGTCGACCCGGAGCCTCCAGAGGGTCATCTCCCGTATGTCGCTGGAGGAGAAGGTCGGCCAGCTCTTCGTGATGCGGGTGTACGGCCACTCCGCCACCGCGCCCGACCAGGCCGACATCGATGCCAACTTCAAGGAGATCGGCGTCCGCACGGCCGCCGAACTCGTCGAGAAGTACCACGTCGGCGGCGTCATCTACTTCACCTGGGCACACAACACCCGTGACCCGCAGCAGATCGCCGAACTCTCCAACGGCATCCAGCGGGCGGGCCTCGCCCAGCCCACCCCGCTCCCCCTGCTCATCTCCACCGACCAGGAACACGGCATCGTCTGCCGGGTCGGCAAGCCGGCCACCCTGCTCCCGGGCGCGATGGCGCTGGGCGCCGGGGGGTCCCGCTCCGACGCCCGCGACGCCGCCCGGATCGCGGGCACCGAGCTGGCCGCCCTCGGCATCCGGCAGAACTACGCGCCCGTCGCCGACGTCAACGTCAATCCCGCCAACCCCGTCATCGGCGTGCGCTCCTTCGGCTCCGACCCGCAAGCCGTCGCCACCATGGTGTCCGCCCAGGTCAAGGGGTATCAGCGGGCCGGAATCGCGGCCACCTCCAAGCACTTCCCCGGCCACGGCGACACGGCCACCGACAGCCACTACGGCCTGCCGACCATCACGCACACCCGCGCGCAGTGGGCCGAGCTCGACGCCCCGCCGTTCCGGGCCGCGATCGCCGCCGGAATCGACTCGATCATGACCGCGCACATCGTCGTGCCCGCGCTCGACCCGAGCGAGGACCCGGCGACCCTCTCCCACCCGATCCTGACCGGCATCCTGCGCGAGCAACTCGGCTACGACGGCGTGGTGGTGACGGACTCCCTCGGCATGGAGGGCGTACGGACGAAGTACGGCGACGACCGCGTACCCGTCCTCGCGCTCAAGGCGGGCGTGGACCAGCTGCTCAACCCGCCGAAGCTGGACATCGCATGGAACGCCGTCCTCCAGGCCGTCAAGGACGGCGAACTGACCGAGGCCCGGATCGACGAGTCGATCCTGCGGATCCTGCGCCTCAAGGCCAAGCTGGGACTCTTCCGCCAACCGTACGTCACCGGCCGCGGAGTGAACCGGGCGGTCGGCACCGCCGCCCATCTGGCCCGCGCCGACCGGATCGCCGAACGGACCACCACCCTGCTCGTCAACCAGGGCGGGTTCCTGCCGGTCAGCCGCCGCAGCCACGGTCGCGTGCTGGTCGTCGGCGCCGATCCCGCCTCGCCGTCCGGCACCACGGGACCCCCGACCGGCACCCTGGCCGCCGCGTTCGCCGAACTCGGCTTCACCGCCACGGCGCTGTCCACGGGGATCACCCCGACGGCGACGAGGATCGAGGAGGCGGTGGCGGCCTCGGCGGGCATGGACCTGGTCGTCGTCGGTACGTACAACGTCTCGGCGACCAGCCCCCAGCGCACCCTCGTCGACCGGCTCGTCGCGACCGGGGTGCCCGTCGTGACGATCGCGATCCGCAACCCGTACGACGTCGCCTGGACCACCGGGCAGCGGGCCACCCTCGCCGCCTACTCCTGGACCGACGTCGAACTCCGGGCCGCCGTCCGGGTCCTCGCGGGCCATGCCCGGCCGCACGGCCGTCTGCCCGTCCCCGTACAGCGGGCGGACGATCCGACGCGGGTGCTGTTCCCGGTCGGCCACGGCCTGTCCTACGCGTGACGTAACTCGCGACGCGACCCCCCGTTCTCCCTGGCGTGCGCCCGCCCCTGCGGGCCACCCTGGACTCGGAGATCGGGGGGTCTTTTCATGCGCGTTCCCAGGAGCGGGGCGGGTCTTGCCCTGGCGTGCGTGGGTCTGCTGCTGGCGCTGACCGGCTGCCGGCAGACGGCGGACGGGCGGCCGCAGCGGCCCGTCACGTACCCGAGCTCGCCCACCGGCCACGGGGCGATGTTCCTCGGGGCCGGGGACTGTTCCACACGCGGGACGGTGTTCCGCGAGGTCCCGTGCACCAGCGAGAGAGCGGTCGCGCGGGTGACGACCCGGTACCAGGGCGCCACCTCGGGCGGTCCGACGTGCCCGGCGACCACGGACTTCGTGCTGCACGTCGCGGAGAGCCGGCCCGCGGCGGACGAGAACGGGGACGGGACCGTTCCGCGCGGGTACGCCTGCATGCGCAATCTTGAGCCGCCCCATCCGGGCGACCCCGGGGAGGGCGGCGGGCCGCACACGATCGTCGGGGACTGCCTCTCGGCTTCGAGCGAGGGCCGGGTGAAGGAGACGGCGTGCGACGGGTCGGGGGCGGATCGGCCCGCGTTCCGGGTCGCGTCGGCGGTCACGTGCCGCGACCGCTGCCCGCCTTCGACGGCGCTGTTCGTGGCGCTGGGCGGGGAGCGCCCGGTGGGCTGCGCCCGGCGGCTGTGAACCGCCGGACGCCAGCGACCCGCGCCGAGCGCCCGGTCGCCGTGCGGGCGCCCGGTCGCCCGGTCGCCCAAGCGCCAGGGTGGGCCGGTGCGCTGGCGCGCCGGTGCGCCCGAGGTGCCGGGGCGCCCGGGGGCCGAGGTGCCGGGGTCCCGGAGCACGGGGGCCAGGTGCCGGGGTCCCGGAGCACGGGGGCCGGTGCACGGGTGTTCCGGCGCCGGAACACCCGTGCGCCACGGCGTCGGCCCAAGCGCCGTTGTGCCCCGGCGCCGGAACGCCCGTGCGCCACGGCGTCGGCCCAAGCGCCGTTGTGCCCCGGCGCCGGAACGCCCGTGCGCCCGTGTGCCGGTGCGCCTACGCGCCTCCGCGCCTCCGCGCCTCCGCGCCTCCGCGCCTACGGGCGTACGCCGCGTTGCCGGTTCAGTTCGTCGTCCGCCGGCTTGTCGAGGCGGGCGTCGAAGCGGGCCAGGGGCTGCGCCGCCGACGCCGCCGGGGCGTCGACCCCGGCCCAGGCGAGGATGCGGGCCGTGGCCTTGGTGCGCTCGGCCTCGACGAGACCGGCGACCTGGGCGCCGTGGTTGGCTCCCGGGGCCGTGAAGACGTAGCTGTCACGGGCGCCCTTGCCGACGCGGAACGGCTCCGCTCCCCACGGGTCGTTGCCGCCGTACACGAACAGCATCCGGTTCGCGTTCTTGCGGACCCAGGTGTCCACGTCCCGCATCGCCGACGGCCTGAACGTCGTCGGGATCTCACGCGGTACGAAGTTCCGTGCCGGCTGGTAGCCGTAGCGCGTCAGGCCCTTGAGGTGCGGCAGCTTGATGCTCGGCGAGCCGAGTTGGGTGGCCGCCTGGTAGTAGTACGGCGTGTACGGGTCGAGGCCCTGGTCGGTGTAGAAGGACCAGCCCGAGTAGGCGTCGATCGTCTCGTAGACCTCGTCGTCGGTCGCGGTCGCGGCCTCCGGCACCGAACCGCAGACGTCCTCGCCGTAGTACTGCCAGAAGCCCCAGACGAAGTCGAGGACGACGGCCTCGTACGCCTTGTCGAGGGTGCCGACGGTGTTGAAGGTGGCGCCCTCGGACTCGGCCCACTCCTTGTACTTCTTCTGCAGCGGCTCGCGACGGACGAGCGCCTCGCGCTGCATCGCGTTGAGCCGGTCCCGGCACTCCTTGGTCCCGACGGTCTCGAAGAACCGGTCGTACGCCGAGTCCTCCTTGTTGACCACGTCGTTCGGCGCCACGTACGCGACGACACCGTCCATGTCGCGCGGGTAGAAGCGCTCGTAGTAGGTGGCGGTCATGCCGCCCTTGGAGGCGCCGGTGGAGAGCCACTTCTTCCCGTAGACCTTCTTCAGGGCGGTGAAGATGCGGTGCTGGTCGCTCGCGGCCTGCCAGATGTCGAGCTTCGACCAGTCGGCGGGCTGCGGCCGGGACGGCGTGAAGAACCGGTACTCCATGGAGACCTGGTTGCCGTCGACGATCCGGGTGGGCTCGCGGCGGCTGGGGTTGGTGCTCAGTCCGTAGCCGCTGGTGTGGAAGACGGTCGGCCGGTCCGTGTCCTTGTGGAGGACGGAGATCCGCTGCTTGAACGTGCCCTTCCACGGCCTGCGGTGGTCGATCGGCTGGGTGTAGTCGAGGACGAAGAAGCGGTAGCCGGCGTACGGCTTCTCCTCGATGAGGCTCATCCCGGGGATCGCCAGGAGGCGGTCCTTGATGTCCGTGCCGACGGCGCTGTCCGCGGCGGCGGTCGGGCTGCTGCCGGTGGCCGGCTCGGCGGCGGTAGCCGCGCCACTCGCGCCGACGGTGCCTATGAGCACCGTGAGCGACATCAGCCATCGAAGCGACTTGCGCATTCACCCTCCCCTTGATTCACAACGGTGTCGCGAACCTAGCGGGGGCAACGTGCGTACCGCCAGACCCAGTTGGCCCTTACCTCTGCAACGGCACAGGTTTCGGCCCGGGGCTCAGCAGAGGACCCAGCCCGTCGAGCCGCTCCGGCCGGCGATGGAACCCGTGGCGCGGACGCAGCGGTTGAGGGCGTGGACGGTGACGGGCCCGGCCTGGCGGGTGAACTGACCCCTGTCGACCACCGGCCGCCCGCCGCGTGGCTGCAAGGAGACGGACATCGTGCGGCGCACGCCGGGGCGCTTGGCGACGGCGAGGGCGCAGACGTACTGCCGGCTCCGGTAGAGGCGCAGCTCTCCGGTGGCGAAGGTGACCGTCTTGGCGGCTCTGCCGCCGCAGACCGAGGCGGCCTCGGCACGCGCGCCCCCCGGTCCGGCGAGGGTGAGGGCGCCCGCGGTGAGCAGTACCGCCAGGACATACCCGAGCAGCCGTGCGCCGCGCCCTGCCCTCGTCACCTTGGCCTGATCGAACACCCGGATCCCCTCCCGACACCTCTCCGTACATGCGTACGACGCAGAGGAGGCCCGTGTGGTTGCCTTCACGCGAACGAGGTGGCGACGAGCAGCAGGAAGACGGACTCGGCGCCGATCAGGGTCCAGAAGGCGGCCTTGCGGGAGGTGGCGGGCTCGGTGGGGGCGTCCGGGGTGCAGAGAGAGTGGATCCAGGCGGCAGCGATGACCAGGAAGGTGGCGAGGTAGAGCCAGCCCGGGGTCGAGCCGCAACCGTGGCCCTGGGCGACGCAGCGGGCAGCGTTCTCGGTGCTCAGGGCGAGGAATCCGGCGAGGACCGCGCCGGGCACGAGCAGCAGTCCGGCCCACAGCGCGCGGGTGCGCAGGCGGCGGGCCGCGGTCGCGGGTGGCGGGCCCAGGGCGGTGGGGGAGAGCCGGCCGGGAGACTCGTCGATCATGGACCGATTCAACCCCGGGGGGCGGGCGGCGGCATGAGCGGTGGTACTCATCCCGCCCCGCTCCCGTACTCACACCGCCGTGGCCGGCTCCTCCTCGCCGATGAACGCGCGCCAGAGCTCCGCGTACCGGCCGCCCCTGGCGAGGAGTTCGTCGTGCGTGCCGTCCTCGGCGACGCGGCCGTGGGCCATGAGGATCACGCGGTCCGCGCGGGCCGCCGTCGTCAGGCGGTGGGCGACGATCAGGGTAGTGCGCGCGTAAGCGCTCGATGAGGGGTGGTGGTCGGGCGACGGGCGGGGGGTGCGGCGGCCGGCCAGGCGGTCGGTGGCCTGGTTGACCTGGGCCTCGGTGGCCAGGTCGAGCGCGGCCGTCGCCTCGTCGAGGAGCAGGATGTCCGGGTCGACGAGCTCGGCGCGGGCCAGCGCGATCAGTTGGCGCTGTCCGGCGGAGAGGTTACGGCCGCGTTCGGCGACCTCGTGGAGGTAGCCGCCGTCCAGGGTCGCGATCATGTCGTGGGCGCCGACCGCGCGGGCCGCCGCCTCGACCTCGGCGTCGGTCGCGTCGGGACGGCCGTACGCGATGGCGTCGCGGATCGTCCCGGCGAAGAGGTACGCCTCCTGCGGGACGATGCCGAGCCGGTGGCGGTACGCGGTGAGGTCCAGGTCCCTGAGGTCGGCGCCGTCGGCGGTGACACGGCCGGAGGTGGGGTCGTAGAACCGTGCGACCAGCTTGACCAGCGTGGACTTTCCGGCGCCGGTCTCCCCGACGAAGGCGACGGTCTGCCCGGCCGGGATCCGCAGGTCGACGCCGGTCAGCGCCTCCTCCTCGGAGCCGTAGGCGAAGGACACGTCCTCGAAGGCGATCTCCCCGCGCAGCGACGGCACGTCCAGGGGTTCGGCGGCGGCGGCCGTCGACGTCGGCTCCTGGAGCAGCTCCTGCATGCGCCTCAGGGAGACGGTCGCCTGCTGGTAGCCGTCGAAGACCTGGGAGAGCTGCTGCACGGGCGCGAAGAAGAGGTCGATGTAGAGGAGGTAGGCGACCAGGGCGCCCGTGGTCAGCGTGCCGGCCTCGATCCGGTTCGCGCCGACGATCATCACGGCGGCCGCGGCCACGGAGGAGAGCAGCGTGACGAAGGGGAAGTAGACGGAGATCAGCCACTGGCCGCGGACGCGGGCCTCGCGGTACTCGTCGCTGCGGGCCGCGAACCGGGCGGAGCCGGAGCGCTCGCGGCGGAAGGCCTGGACGATGCGGAGGCCGGAGACCGACTCCTGGAGGTCGGCGTTGACGGCGCTGATCCGCTCACGCGCCAGCTCGTACGCCTTCACGCTGGAGCGGCGGAAGAAGTACGTGGTGACGGCGAGGACCGGGAGCGTCGCGAAGACGACCAGGGCGAGCTGGAGGTCGAGGACGAGCAGCGCGCCCATGATCCCGAAGAAGGTGGTGACGGAGACGAAGGCGGTGACGAGGCCGGTCTGGAGGAAGGTGGACAGCGCGTCCACGTCCGTCGTCATCCGGGTCATGATCCGGCCGGTCAGCTCGCGCTCGTAGTAGTCCAGGCCGAGCCGCTGGAGCTGGGCGAAGATCTTCAGGCGCAGGGCGTAGAGGACGCGTTCACCGGTCCGGCCGGTCATCTTGATCTCGGCGGTCTGCGCGACCCACTGGACGACGACGGTGAGCAGGCCGAGCGCGGAGGCGGCCCAGACGGCGCCCAGGGCGAGCTTGTTCACGCCGTCGTCGATGCCGTGCCGGATGAGGATCGGCAGCAGCAGGCCCATGCCGGCGTCGACGGCGACGAGCCCGAGGCTGATGAGGAGCGGGGTACGGAAGCCGCGCAGCAGGCGGCGCAGTCCGTACGACTCCTCGGCGGTGACCGCGCGCGCCTCGTCGACGTCGGGGGTGTCGGTGGCCGGCGGCAGCGCCTCGACGGCGGCGAGCAGCTCGGGGGTGGCTCCGGGGGCCTGGGACTCCTCGGTGGGTGTCTCCTCCCGTACCCAGAGCGTGGGGGTGATGCCGCGCTCGGCGTCGAACTCGGCGTCCAGCTCGGCGCGCAGGGTGCGGTCCTCGGGCACCTCGACGGGGACGGTGTGGCCGGGCGAGACCCCGCCCAGCTCGTCCGGGTCGGTGAGGAGCCTGCGGTAGAGCGGGGAGCGGCGTTCCAGTTCCTCGTGGGTGCCGATGTCGGAGAGCCGGCCGTCGTCGAGGACGGCGATCCGGTCGGCGAGGCCGAGGGTGGAGCGGCGGTGGGCGATGAGGAGCGTGGTGCGGCCCGCCATCACAGAGGCGAGGGCCTCGTGGATCTCGTGCTCCACGCGCGCGTCGACGGCGGAGGTGGCGTCGTCGAGGAGGAGCAGCCGGGGGTCGGTGAGGATGGCGCGGGCGAGCGCGATGCGCTGGCGCTGGCCGCCGGAGAGGGTGAGGCCGTGCTCGCCGACCGTGGTGTCGTAGCCGTCGGGCAGCTCGGCGATGAAGCGGTCCGCCTGGGCGGCGCGGGCGGCGGTCTCGATCTGCTCCCGCGTGGCGTCGGGGTGGCCGTACGCGATGTTGGCGCGGACGGTGTCGGAGAACAGGAAGCTGTCCTCGGGAACGAGCCCGATGGCGGCGCGCAGGGAGTCCTGGGTCAGCTCGCGGACGTCGTGGCCGCCGACGAGGACGGCGCCGTGATCGACGTCGTAGAAGCGCGGCAGGAGGAGGGAGACGGTGGACTTGCCGCTGCCGGAGGCGCCGACGACGGCGACGGTCTCACCGGCGCGGATCTCCAGGGAGAACCCGTCGAGGACGGGCCGGCCGTCCTCGTAGGCGAAGCCGACGTCGTCGAACTCGACGGTGGCCTCGGCGTCCGCCGGCAGCTCCTTCGTGCCGTCTTGGATGACCGGCTCGGTGTCGATGAGTTCCAGGACGCGTTCCACGCCGGCGCGGGCCTGCTGGGCGACGGTGAGGACCATGGCGAGCATGCGGACGGGGCCGACGAGGGAGGCGAGGTAGGCGGAGAAGGCGACGAAGGTGCCGAGGGTGATCTGGCCCCGGGTGGCGAGCCAGCCGCCGAGGGCGAGGACGGCGACCTGGCCGAGGGCCGGGACGGCCTGGAGGGCGGGGGTGTACCGGGCGTTCAGCCGGATGGTGCGCAGCCGCCCCGCGAAGAGCTTGCGGCTGGCGTCGCGGACCTTCCCGGTCTCCTGGTCCTCCTGCCCGAAGCCCTTCACGACCCGGACGCCGGTCACCGAGCCGTCGACGACCCCGGCGACGGCGGCGGCCTGCGCCTGTGCGTACCAGGTGGCGGGGTGGAGGCGGCTGCGGCTGCGCTTGGCGATGAACCAGAGGGCGGGGGCGACGGCGAGGGCGACAAGGGTGAGGGGCAGGGAGAGCCAGGCCATGACGGCCAGCGAGATCAGGAAGAGCAGGAAGTTCCCGATCGTCATCGGGAGCATGAAGAGCAGGCCCTGGATGAGCTGGAGGTCGCTGGTGGCCCGCCCGACGACCTGCCCGGTGGACAGCTCGTCCTGACGGCGGCCGTCCAGGCGGGTGATGGTGCCGTACATCTCGGTACGGAGATCGTGCTGCACGTCGAGGGCGAGACGCCCGCCGTAGTAGCGGCGGATGAACGTGAGCCCGTAGACGAGGAGGGCGGCGCCGATGAGAAGGCCGGTCCAGACGGTGAGGGACCGCGTCTTCGCGCCGATGACGTCGTCGATGATCACCTTGGTGATGAGCGGCACGAGCGCGAGCAGGGCCATCCCGCCGAGGGAGGATCCGAGGGCGAGCACGACATTGGCCTTGTACCGCCAGGCATACCCGGCGAGCCTGCGCGCCCACCCCTGCTCTTTTCGCCCCGCCGCGGTCACGTGGTGCCTCCCGTTCGTCCTGCTCTACCGGAAGGCTCCAACGCGACCGGGCTGCGTTTTCATCCCGCCGCGACGAACCGCGCCGCAGGACCGGTCGCGGTCCTAGGACCGCGACCGGTCCTCGTGCGTAGGCGCGAACATCCGCAGCAGGGCCGGGAGGACCACCACCGAGGGACCGGGGGTCGCCAGGGCCTTCGCGAGGTCGGCCGTCAGCCCGTCGGGGGTCGTACGGACCGCCGGGACGCCGAAGGACTCGGCGAGGGCGACGAAGTCCGGGCGGGCCAGCTCGGTGGCCGTGGCCTCGCCGAAGGCGTCCGTCATGTACGCGCGCAGGATGCCGTAGCCGCCGTCGTCGACGATCAGCCAGGTGACGTTCGAGCCGTACTGCTTCGCCGTCGCCAGCTCCGCGATCGAGTACATCGCGCCGCCGTCGCCCGAGACCGCGAGGACCGGGAGGGTCGGGTCGGCCGCCGCCGCGCCGAGGGCGGCGGGGAAGGCGTAGCCGAGGCCTCCCGCGCCCTGGGCGGAGTGCATCGTGTTGGGCCGGCGGGCGTCGAAGGCCGACCAGGCCCAGTACGCCAGGATCGTCATGTCCCAGAAGCTGGGCGAGTCGTCCGGCAGCGCCTCGCGTACCGAGGCCACGATCCGCTGCTCCAGGCCGAGGTCCTGCGCGGCGATCCGCTCCCGGACCTTGGCCAGGACGGCCGCGACCCGCTCGGGGGCGGTCTCGTCCGTGCGCTCCTCCACGGTCTCCAGGAGCGCCTGGAGGGCCAGTCGGGCGTCCGCGTGGATGCCGAGCGCCGTGTGGTTGGACTCCAGCTTGCCCGCGTCGGCCTCGATCTGGATCACCCGGCCGCGCGGGGCGAACGTGTGGTAGTTCGAGGACAGCTCGCCGAGGCCCGAGCCCACGACCAGCAGGACGTCGGCGTCCTCCAGGAAGTCGGTGGTGTGCCGGTCCTCCAGCCAGGACTGGAGCGACAGCGGGTGCTGCCAGGGGAAGGCGCCCTTGCCGCCGAAGGTGGTGACCACGGGCGCGTCGATCCGCTCGGCGAGCGCGCGCAGCTTGCCGGAGGCGTCGGAGCGGACGACCCCGCCGCCCGCGATGATCGCGGGGCGCTCGGCGTTCGCCAGGAGGTGGGCCGCCACCGCCGTCAGCTCGGGCCGCGGGGCGACGTCCTCCGGGGTGGCGTCCATCGCCGTGACGACCGGCAGGGTCGTCTCGGCGAGCAGCACGTCCTGCGGGATCTCCACCCACACCGGGCCGTGCGGGGCGGTCAGCGCCGACTCCCACGCCGCCGCGACGGCGGACGGGATCTGCGACTGGGTACGGACGGTGTGCACGGACTTCACGATGTCGCGGAACGACGCCTGCTGGTCGCGCAGCTCGTGCAGATAGCCGTGCCGACCGCCGCCGAGCCCGGCCACCGGGATCTGACTGCCGATCGCGAGGACGGGGGCGGAGGCGGCCGCCGCCTCCTGGAGCGCGGCGAGTGACATCAGCGCGCCGGGGCCGGTGGAGAGCAGCAGCGGGGCCGCCTCACCGGTCATCCGGCCGTACGCGTCGGCCGCGAAGCCCGCGTTGTTCTCGACGCGCAGTCCGACGTAGGAGAGGGAGGAGCGCCGGAGGGCGTCGAACATGCCGAGCGCGTGCTGGCCGGGGAGCCCGAAGACGGTGGTCGCGCCGAGCCCGGAGAGGGTCTCGACGACGAGGTCGCCGCCGTTCCGCCCGGCGGGCGGGTCGAGCGCGGCGGCGGTCTGCGCCGGGGTGGGCTTCAGCACGAGGTCGTGGTCGTGGGTCATGAGGTCCCTCTGCGCGTGCTCGGTGGTCGGGTGCGGCCCGGTGGTGGGGTTGCGCCCACCCGTTCCGCCCTGCGGAACGACTGCCCACAACCCGACTGGCTCCAGCGGGCGGGGCCGGTGACCCGACGCACCTGGGCGCGCCGGGTCGCCGGGCCCGACGGTGACGTTACTTCGCGCCCGAGGCGCGCTCGGCAGCGATCTGGCGGGACATGATCGTGGTCAGCTCGTACGCCGTGTGCGAGGCGGCGACCGCCGTGATCTCCGCGTGGTCGTAGGCCGGGGCGACCTCGACGACGTCGGCGGAGACCAGGTTGCAGGAGGACAGGCCGCGCAGGATCTCCAGGAGCTCGCGGGACGTCATGCCGCCCGCCTCCGGGGTACCGGTGCCGGGCGCGTGGGCCGGGTCGAGGCAGTCGATGTCGATGGAGATGTACAGCGGACGGTCGCCGATCCGCTGGCGGAGCTGGTCGGCGACCTCGTCGGCGCCGCGGCGGTAGATGTCCGACGAGGTGACGATGCCGAAGCCCATCTTCTCGTCGTCGGTGAGGTCCTGCTTGCCGTACAGCGGCCCGCGCGTGCCGACGTGCGACAGGGCGGAGGTGTCGAGGATGCCCTCCTCGACGGCGCGGCGGAACGGCGTGCCGTGGGTGTACTCGGCGCCGAAGTACGTGTCCCAGGTGTCGAGGTGCGCGTCGAAGTGGAGCAGCGCGACCGGGCCGTGCTTCTTGGCGACGGAGCGCAGCAGCGGCAGGGCGATGGTGTGGTCGCCGCCGAGCGTCATCATGCGGGCGCCGGTGCCGAGGATGTCGTCCGCCGCGGCCTCGATCGTCTCGACGGCCTCGTTGATGTTGAACGGGTTGGCGGCGATGTCACCGGCGTCGGCGACCTGGGCCAGGGCGAACGGCGAGGCGTCCTGCGCGGGGTTGTACGGGCGCAGGAGGCGGGAGGCCTCGCGGATGGCGTTGCCGCCGAAGCGGGCGCCGGGGCGGTAGGAGACACCGCTGTCGAACGGGACGCCGACCACGGCGATGTCGGCGGTGCCGACCTCGTCGAGTCGCGGCAGCCGGGCGAACGTCGCGGGGCCGGCGTACCGCGGGATGCGGGACGAGTCGGTCGGGCCGCGGAAGGCGTTCTGGTCGCTGCTCATGGTCGGGTCCTCCGGGGGGCGAGGGGGATGGTTCTCCGGCACGACGGTAGGCGCCGGGAAAGTCGGGCAGAAGTGTGCGTTTCCTCCACTGTACGAGCCGATGATGTACGAAGGATCCATGACGACGAGCCCCGCGCCCCCCGCCTCCACTCCCCCGGTCCCGCCGGTCCCGCTGGCCGCGCTGCTCGCCCGCCGGGACCTGGGCCTGCGGTTGCTCGCCGGGCCCGAGGACGTGCCGCTGCACTGGGTGCACACCTCGGAGATGGCCGACCCGTACCCGTACCTGCTCGGCGGCGAGCTCCTGATGACGGCGGGCGTGCAGCTCGCCGATCCGGCGCGGTACGTGGAGCGGGTGGCGGAGGCGGGCGCGGCAGCGCTCGCGTTCGGGGTGACGCCGGTGTACGACACGGTCCCGGCGGAGCTGGTCGAGGCCTGTGCCCGCCGGGGCCTCCCGCTCCTGGAGGTGCCGCCGCGGACCCCGTTCACGGCGGTGGCGCGGGCGGTGTGGCGGCTGATGGCGGAGGCGCGGCTGCACGAGCTGCGCCGGGTGACGGAGGCCCAGCGGTCCCTGGCGACGGCGGCGGCCCGCCCGGCCCCGGTCCCGGCGGTCCTCGGCGCGCTCGCCGCCCGGCTCGGCGGCCGGGCGGTCCTCCTCGCACCGGACGGCACGGAGTCGGCGGCGGCCGGCCGGGAGGTCCCGGCGGAGGCGTCCCGGGCGCTGCGGGACCTGGCGGGGGTCCTGGGCCCGCGCCCCGGCGGCCCGGCGTCGGCAAGCGGGGAGAGCGGGGGCCTGCGCCTCGCGGCGTACGCGCTCGGCGGCGGCGACGGGCTGACCCTGGGGGTGGCGACGGAGCGGCGGGACCCCGGCGACCGCACGATCGCGGGCGTCGCGGTGGTCCTGCTCTCCCTTCTGACGGCCCCGCACCGGGGCGCGGACGCGGCCGTACGGGACGGGGCCCTGGTCCGGCTGCTCCTGGGCGCCTCCCCGGCGGAGGCGGCGGCCGCCTTGGACCCGGGCCCCTGGACGGTGGTCCACGCGCGGGGCGGCGACGGCACCCCGTTCGCGGTGGCGGACCTGGCGGCGTCGCTGGGGACGGCGCTGGTGGAGACGGAGGGGGCCACCGGTGCCGAGGAGACGGACCCGACAGCAGCCCCGGGGAAGGCCCCCGGGGAGGCGGGAGCGGCCCGTGGTTCCGGGGCGGCCCCCGGGGAGGCGGGAGCGGCCCGTGGTTCCGGGGCGGCCCCCGCATCCGTACGACTCCTTCTGCCCGCTTCGTCCCCCGCCACCGCGCGACCCGGCTGGTTTCTCGGCGTCTCCGCCCCGGCCGCCGCCGGGGACCTTCCCGCCGCCGACAGGCAGGCGGCGCGGGCGCTGCGCCGGGCGGAGGCGACCAGGAAGCCCCTGGTCCACCACCGCCCGGGCGGGCTCGCGTCCCTCGTGGACCCGGACGAGGCCGCCGCCCACGCCCGGACCCTCCTCGCGCCCCTGAGCGAACCGCTCAGGGAGACCCTGCGCGCCTGGCTCTCACTACACGGCAACTGGGACCGGACGGCGGTGGCCTTGGACGTCCACCGCAACACCGTCCGCCAGCGGATCACCCGCTGCGCGGCGCTCCTCGACCGGGACCTGGACGACCCGGACGTGCGGATGGAGCTGTGGTTCGCGCTCGGGTGAGGCCGTGGATCAGCGGATCAGCGGATCAGCGGATCAGTAGAGCTTGTTGACGGCGGTCTTCGTCGTGGTGCGGAAGGCGGTCAGCGGGGCGTCTTCGATGTCGCCCATCTGGCCCCAGCGGACGAGGGTGACGGTGCGGCCGTCGCGGCCGACGGAGAAGAGGTGGATGTCGGTGATGCCGATCTGCGGGTCGGCGGTGTCCAGGCTGTAGACCCAGGCACCCTCCTCGACGGCGAGCTTGCCGTGGGAGGCGCTGACGGCCTGCAGGCCCGGGTTCTGCCGCTCCAGCAGGGGCCCGCAGCCGGCGAGGGCCTTCCGGAGGGTGGCGACCAGCTTCACGGCGTCGGCCTCGGTGCGGGCGACGGTGGTGATCTGGACGCCGTTGGTGTCGAGCTCGGTGTTGAACTCGCGGTAGCGGGTGTTCTGCGCCGGGATCTTGTACGGGGCGCAGAGGGCGCCGCCGTTCTCCGGGATGCCCGTGAAGACCTTGGTGGCGGTCCACGGCGTCGACGACGGCGGCATCTGGGAGGCGGCCAGGAAGGCGGGCTGGGCAGCGGCCTGCGCCGGGGCCGTGGCGAGGGCCGCGAGGCCCAGGGCGGCAGCGGCGGTGGCGGCGAATGCGGTACGGAGCTTGTTCATGGTGGTGGATCCCCCGTCGGGTCGTTCGGTCAGTGCTTCCACCAGCGTCGGGCCCCCGCCCGCCACGGGCAACGGCGACGCGCCCTCCGCCCGTCCCGGAACCATTCCACCCCTGCTGACGTGCAAGGACATGAAGCGTGGGAGGCAGGGTCGAGGGGGATGGAATGCCGAAGGACGCCGCCGTCGAGGAGTTCGCGCGGCTCGCGCGCGCGCTGAAGGCGCGGGACGGGCGCAGTTACGAGGCGCTGGGCCGGCGCCTGAGCGTCAGCGCGTCCACCCTCCACCGCTACTGCTCGGGCGCAACCGTCCCGGAGGAGTTCGCCGTGGTCGAACGCCTCGCCCTGCTGTGCGGGGCGGACGAGGAGGAGCGGCGGGCCCTGCGGGTGGCCTGGACCCGCGCGGACGGCGCCCGCCGCCCTCCCGCGCCGGAACCCGACGCGGAGCCAGAGCCCGGCCCGGAGCCCGAGCCGGCCCCGACGCCGGAACCGGAACCGGAGCCGGAACCGAAGCGGGAACCGGAACCGAAGCCGACGCCGGAGCCCGAGCCGGCCCCGACGCCGACGCCGAAGCCGGAACCGAAGCCGGAACCGGAGCCCGAGCCGGCCCCGGAGCCGACGCCCGACCCCGAGCCCGAGCTGGAACCCGTGCACGCGCGCGTGCCGGGCCTCCCGTCCGGGCGGCGGAGGCGCCGGTGGGGGTGGGTGGGCGTGGTCGTCGGGGCGCTGGCGGTCGTGGGGACGGTGACGCTCGGAGCCGTACTCCTGCCCGGGAAGACCCGGGAGCGGGCCGCCGAACCACCGGCGCCGCTGACGTGGACGGTCGCCTCGCACATCTACAAGGAGGGGTGCGGGCACACCTACCTCGTGGAGCGGACGCCCCCTCCCCCGCCGGGGTCGGCCGACGCGCGGAGCTGGGCGGCGACGCAGGGGGCCGTGGACGGCGGGGAGACGCTGGTGCGGGTGTCGGTGCAGGGGAAGAGCGCGGCGGCGGTGGTGCTCCAGGCGCTGCACGTCCGGGTGGTGGAGCGGGGCGCACCGCTGCCGTGGACCGCGTACCGGATGGGCGGCGGGTGCGGCGGGGCGGTGACGCCGCGCCGTTTCGAGGTGGACCTGGACCGGCCGCGGCCGGTGGCGCGGGCGCTGGACGGGTACGACGCCTCCGGGGAGGAGGGCCGGACGCTCCCGGCGGTCTCGTTCCCGTACGTGGTCAGCGCCGCCGAGCCGGAGGAGCTGCTGGTCTCGGCGGGGACGGTGGGGTGCGACTGCCGCTGGTACCTGGAGCTGGAGTGGAGTTCGGAAGGGCGCCGGGGCACGGTCCGGATCGGGGACGAGGACGGCGCACCCTTCCGCACGAGCGGTCTGCGGGGCCGTCCGGTGTGGGAGTACGACCCCGTCGGCCTCCGCTGGGTCCCCGGCGAGGCGCCCGGGGCGTGAGCGGACGTGATCTGGGCAACGCTGGGCGCCCCAGATCTGGACAGCGGCGAGAACCCACCGGTAACTTGACTGAGCAAGCGCTTAGGCATAGTGCGTCAGGTACGCAGGACTCCGAAGGAGGCGGCTCGTGCGCCGTACGGTATTCAACGAGGACCACGAGGCGTTCCGGGAGACCATCCGGGCCTTCATCGAGGCCGAGGTCGTCCCCGTCTACGACGAGTGGTTCGCCGCGGGCCAGGCACCGCGCGAGTTCTACGGCAAGCTCGGCGAGCTGGGCATCTTCGGCATCAACGTCCCCGAGGAGTTCGGCGGCGCGGGCCTGGACACCCACAAGTTCGAGGCCGTCCTCTACGAGGAGACCTCGCGCGCGGGCGTCCAGTTCGGCGGCTCCGGCGTGCACGTGCTGCTCGCCCTGCCCTACATCAAGATGCTCGCCACCGACGAGCAGAAGAAGCGTTACCTCCCGAACTTCGTCTCCGGCGACGAGATGTGGGCGCTGGCGATGACCGAGCCGGGCACCGGCTCCGACGTCGCGGGCATGAAGACCACCGCCAAGCTCTCCGAGGACGGCACGCACTACGTCCTCAACGGCGCCAAGACCTTCATCACCGGTGGCGTCCACGCCGACCGTGTGATCGTCTGCGCCCGTACGTCCGCCCCGACGGCCGAGGACCGCCGCTTCGGCATCTCCCTCTTCGCCGTGGACACCAAGTCCGAGGGCTACTCCATCGGCCGCAAGCTGGACAAGCTCGGCCTGCGCACCTCCGACACCGCCGAGCTGGCGTTCGTCGACGTGAAGGTGCCGGTCGAGGACCTGCTCGGCGAAGAGGGCAAGGGCTTCTACTACCTGGGCCACAACCTGGCCTCCGAGCGCTGGGGCATCGCCTTCGGCGCCTACGCGCAGGCCAAGGCCGCCGTCCGCTTCGCCCAGCAGTACGTGCAGGAGCGCACCGTCTTCGGCAAGCCGGTCGCGCACTTCCAGAACACCAAGTTCGAGCTGGCCGCCTGCCAGGCCGAGGTGGACGCCGCCGAGGCCGTCGCCGACCGCGCCCTGGAGGCCCTGGACGCGGGCGAGCTGACCCCGGCCGAGGCCGCGAGCGCAAAGCTCTTCTGCACCGAGGTCGCGCACCGCGTGATCGACCGCTGCCTCCAGCTGCACGGCGGCTACGGCTACATGAACGAGTACCCGATCGCGCGTCTGTACGCCGACAACCGCGTCAACCGCATCTACGGCGGCACCAGCGAGATCATGAAGTCGATCATCGCCAAGTCGATGGGTCTGTAAGTGCCCGAAGCGCACCACGCTGCACTGGATGACCTGCTCGATCTGCTCGACCTGGAGCGGATCGAGCAGGACATCTTCCGGGGACGGTCCCGCCCGTCGATCGTCCCCCGCGTCTTCGGCGGCCAGGTGGCCGCGCAGGCGCTGGTGGCGGCGGGCCGGACCGTCCCCGGTGACCGTCTCGCCCACTCGCTGCACGCGTACTTCCTGCGCGCCGGCGACCCGGGCGCGCCGATCGTCTACAACGTCGACCGCATCCGCGACGGCCGTTCCTTCACCACCCGTCGTGTGGTGGCGGTCCAGCACGGCCAGCCGATCTTCCACCTCTCGGCGTCGTTCCAGACGTACGAGGAGGGCCTGGACCACCAGTACGACATGCCGGCCGCACCGGACCCGGAGTCGCTGCCGACCCCGGCCGAGATGCTGCCCCGCCACCTTCCCCGCGAGGTCGCGGACCGGCTGATCGAGGCCCGGGCCGCAGTGGACCTGCGCTACGCCGAGGTGCCGCCGTGGGGATCCGTCGGGCAGCCCCGCGAGCCGCGCTCCCAGGTCTGGTTCCGCACCAACGGCAAGCTGGCCGACGACCCGCTCCTGCACGTCGTACTGGCCACCTACGTCTCCGACATGACGCTGCTCGACTCGGTGCTGCTCGCCCACGGGCGGGGCGGCTGGGCGGTCGGGGACGTCGTGGGGGCCTCGCTGGACCACGCGATGTGGTTCCACCGGCCGTTCCGGGCGGACGAATGGCTGCTGTACGACCAGGAGTCGCCGTCCTCGTCGGGCGGGCGCGGGCTCGGTCAGGCGCGGATCTACACCCAGGACGGGCGGCTCGCGATCTCCGTCATCCAGGAGGGTGTCGTCCGCGTCCCGCGCTGAGGCGTCGACGACGTGTGGTTCCGTCCCCGGCCGGGTCTCCAGCCGGGGACGGGTCCGTTCCCGGCCCTCCGGCGGCCACCGGGGCGATCACGTGTTACCAGCACCGAGGTGCGGGAGGAGCGGTGCCGTGGGCTTCCGCACCGGCACCCGCACCCGCTCCCCCTCCCGGCGGTCCGCCGGGTGTACCCGCCCCCCTCCCGGCGGTCCGCCGACGCACGTGACGGTCGCCCGGACAGGGGCGGGGCCCGCAAGATCAGTCCTGCGTCAGGCCCGCCGCGGACAGCAGGTACGCCGTCAGAGGCTCGTAGGAGCGGGGGTCGATGACGTGGTCGTCCAGCGGGATCGTGACCTGCATCGTTCCCTCCGCCTCGCCGATGAAGAGGGCGGGGTCGTTGCAGTCGGCGTACCCGACGGAGTCGATCCCGCGCTGACCGGCGCGGCCTGCCCAGCCGTGGTCGGCGACGACCAGGTCGGGCCGGGCCTCGCCCAGGGCTTCCAGGCCGTCCAGGATCGCGTTCATGGGCTCCGGCGAGTGGGTGTGCCAGAGGCTGGCACCCCGCTCGAAGACGGCGACGTCGGCGAACTGGACGACGTACCCCTCGTCGGCCGTGAGCCCGCCCGGGATCCGTACGATGTCGCAGCCCTGGGCCCGCAGCGCCGCGGCGACACGGCTGTGGGCGTCGATCAGCGCGCCCGGATGCCCGGTCGCGAAGAGCACCCGCTCCCGCCCGGCGGCGGCCTTGCGCAGGCGCGCCGCCGCCCGGTCGAGGGCGTCGACGGTCAGCTCGGGGTCGATGGTGTCCTGCCCGGTGCGGTGGGCGGGGTCGTCGTTCACCCCGCACCGCTCGGCCATCACGGCGAGGACGTCCTGCTCGTCCGCCCACCGGTCGCCCAGTTCCAGACCGAGCCAGTAGTGCCGGTCGCCGTTGGCGAGCTTGCGGTAGTGGGAGAGGTTGTTGTCGCGCGGGGTGGCGACATCGCCCGCGATCCGGGTCCGTACGAGGTGCTCGACAAGGGCGGGGCGACTGAGTATCGGCATGGGCCTCATTCTGCCGGGCCGCCGCGACACCGGCGGCCCGATTCACGGGCCGGTTCGCCTCCGGTCGCCCCTCTGCGTGCGCCGACGGTCGACCGTGCTCGGTCCTTCGTTCCTCAGGACCTGTGCGCTCCCCCTGCCTTCGGCGGGAGGTGCCCCCACTCCCTCTCGGCACCCGCGGGCGCCCTTCGGCTCACTCGCATTTCACCCCGTGGACCGGTGGCTACGCTTCCGCGAGCGCCCCGAACGCCCCGTGCGCCAGTCGCCGCAGCAGCTCCTCCATCGACTGGCGCCCCAGCGCCGCGAGGTGCGGCGTCGAGTTCAGAAGACCGAAGACGGCGTGGACCGCGGCCCGCGCCTCCGGCTCCCCGGCCGCCGGGTACAGCTCCCGCACCACCGCCACCCACAGCTCCACGTACTGCCGCTGGAGCTGACGCACGCGCTTGCGGTCCTCGTCCTTGAGCCGGTCCAGCTCCCGGTCGTGCAGGGTGATCAGCGGCCGGTCGTCGAGCGCGAAGTCGATGTGCCCGTCGATGAGCGAGCCGAGCAGCGCCCGCGGGCCGACCGACCCCTCGGCGACCCGCAGCCGGCCGCCGTCCAGGAGCCGCTCGCTGATCCCGACGAGCAGCTCGGCGAGCATCGCGTCCTTGCCGGGGAAGTGCCGGTAGAGCCCGGGGCCGCTGATGCCGACGGCCGCCCCTATCTCGTCGACGCCCACCCCGTGGAAGCCGCGCTCGGCGAAGAGGCGAGCGGCCTCTTTGAGGATCTGCTCGCGTCGCGTGGGTGCGTCGGTCCTGGCGGTGGTGGTCATGGAAGCGATTCTAGACAACCGGGTTAGCGGTCGTTAACCTGAACGACATACGTTAACGCTCATTAACCGAGCAAGGGAGCTCGAGAGATGCAGCAGGCACCTGTGCTGACGAGCGCGGCGGACCCCGCGTCGGCGGCCTGGCAGGCCAATGAGGCGGCGCACCACGAGCTCTCGGCCACACTCCGCGCCAAGCTCGCCGCGGCGGCGCTCGGCGGGGGCGAGAGGGCGCGCGCCCGGCACACCGCGCGCGGCAAACTGCTGCCGCGCGACCGCGTGGACACGCTCCTGGACCCGGGTTCCCCGTTCCTGGAGCTGGCCCCGCTCGCCGCGAACGGCATGTACGGCGACGCGGCTCCGGCCGCGGGGGTCATCGCGGGCATCGGGCGGGTCTCGGGCCGCGAGTGCGTGATCGTCGCCAACGACGCCACCGTCAAGGGCGGCACGTACTACCCGATGACGGTGAAGAAGCACCTGCGGGCCCAGGAGGTGGCGCTGGAGAATCGTCTCCCCTGCCTCTACCTGGTGGATTCGGGCGGCGCGTTCCTGCCGATGCAGGACGAGGTCTTCCCGGACCGCGAGCACTTCGGCCGGATCTTCTACAACCAGGCCCGGATGTCGGGTGCCGGCATCCCGCAGATCGCGGCGGTCCTCGGCTCCTGCACGGCCGGTGGCGCGTACGTCCCGGCGATGAGCGACGAGGCCGTGATCGTACGGAACCAGGGCACGATCTTCCTCGGCGGACCACCGCTGGTGAAGGCCGCGACCGGAGAGGTCGTCACGGCGGAGGAGCTGGGCGGCGGCGAGGTGCACTCCCGTACGTCCGGAGTCACCGACCACCTCGCCGAGGACGACGCCCACGCGCTCCGCATCGTCCGCAACATCGTCGCCACCCTGCCCGCCCGGGGCGAACTGCCCTGGTCGGTCGAGCCGGTGGAGGAGCCGAAGGTGGACCCGGCGGGGCTCTACGGCGCGGTTCCGGTGGACTCCCGCACCCCGTACGACGTCCGCGAGGTCATCGCCCGGATCGTGGACGCCTCCCGCTTCCAGGAGTTCAAGGCCGAGTACGGCCAGACGCTGGTCACCGGCTTCGCCCGGATCCACGGTCACCCGGTCGGGATCGTCGCCAACAACGGCATCCTCTTCGCCGAGTCCGCCCAGAAGGGCGCGCACTTCATCGAGCTGTGCGACCAGCGCGGCATCCCGCTGCTGTTCCTGCAGAACATCTCGGGCTTCATGGTCGGCAAGGACTACGAGGCGGGCGGCATCGCCAAGCACGGCGCCAAGATGGTGACGGCCGTGGCCTGTACGAGGGTGCCGAAGCTGACCGTGGTCGTCGGCGGCTCGTACGGCGCGGGCAACTACTCGATGTGCGGCCGGGCGTACTCGCCCCGCTTCCTGTGGATGTGGCCCAACGCCAAGATCTCGGTCATGGGCGGCGAGCAGGCCGCCTCCGTCCTCGCGACGGTCAAGCGGGACCAGCTCGGCGACGAGTGGAGCGCGGAGGACGAGGAGGCCTTCAAGGCCCCGATCCGCGCGCAGTACGAGACCCAGGGAAACGCCTACTACGCGTCGGCGCGGCTCTGGGACGACGGGGTCATCGACCCTATGGAGACCCGCCAGGTGGTCGGTCTCGCCCTGACGGCCTGTGCCAACGCGCCCCTGGGTGACCCCCAGTTCGGCGTCTTCCGGATGTGAGGGAGTCCATGTTCGACACAGTGCTCGTCGCCAACCGCGGCGAGATCGCGGTCCGGGTCATCCGCACCCTGCGGGCGCTCGGCGTGCGTTCGGTGGCGGTCTACAGCGACGCCGACGCCGACGCGCGTCATGTGCGTGAGGCGGACACGGCGGTACGGATCGGTCCGCCGGCGGCCTCGGAGTCGTACCTCTCGGTCGAGGCGCTCCTCGACGCGGCGCGCCGGACGGGCGCGCAGGCGGTCCATCCGGGCTACGGCTTCCTCGCCGAGAACGCGGGCTTCGCGCAGGCGTGCGCGGACGCGGGTCTGGTCTTCATCGGTCCTCCGGCGTCCGCGATCTCCCTGATGGGCGACAAGATCCGGGCGAAGGAGACGGTGAAGGCGGCGGGCGTGCCGGTCGTGCCCGGCGCGGCCGATCCGGAGCTGGCGGCGGCGGCGCGCGAGTTGGGCGCCCCGGTCCTGCTGAAGCCCTCGGCGGGCGGCGGCGGCAAGGGCATGCGGCTCGTCCGCGACCTGTCGACCCTCGACGACGAGATCGCGGCGGCCCGGCGCGAGGCGCGCTCCTCCTTCGGGGACGACACGCTGCTCGTGGAGCGGTGGATCGACCGGCCGCGGCACATCGAGATCCAGGTCCTGGCGGACGGCCACGGCAACGTGGTGCACCTGGGCGAGCGCGAGTGCTCGCTGCAGCGCCGCCACCAGAAGATCGTCGAGGAGGCCCCGAGCGTCCTGCTGACGCCGGAGATCCGTGCGGAGATGGGCGCCGCGGCGGTCGACGCGGCGCGCTCGTGCGGGTATGTGGGCGCGGGGACGGTCGAGTTCATCGTGCCCGGCGGGGACCCGTCCTCGTACTACTTCATGGAGATGAACACCCGTCTCCAGGTGGAGCACCCGGTGACGGAGCTGATCACCGGCATCGACCTGGTGGAGTGGCAGCTGCGCGTCGCGGCGGGCGAGAGGCTGGGCTTTGGCCAGCCGGACGTCCGGCTGGACGGCTGGGCGATCGAGGCCCGCATCTGCGCCGAGGACCCCGCGCGCGGCTTCCTCCCCTCGGGCGGCACGGTCCTGGCACTGGGCGAGCCCCAGGGCGAGGGGGCGCGCACGGACTCGGGCCTGAGCGTGGGCACGGAGGTCGGCAGCCTCTACGACCCGATGCTCGCGAAGGTCATCGTCCACGCGGAGGACCGCCCCACGGCTCTCCGCCGCCTCCGCGCGGCCCTCGCGGACACGGTCACCCTGGGCGTGCAGACGAACGCCGGCTTCGTCCGCCGCCTCCTCGCCCACCCGGACGTCATCAGCGGCGAGCTGGACACGGGCCTGGTGGAACGGGACGCGGCGAGCCTGATCGACGCGTCCGTACCGCCGGAGGTGTACGCGGCGGCGGCGCTGGTACGCCAGTACCCGCCGGCGGCGCTCCGGGCGGGCGCCTGGACGGACCCCTTCGACGCCCCCTCCGGGTGGCGCCTCGGCGGCCGGCCGGCCTGGACCCCCCACCACTTCCGCGTCCCGGGCCACGACCCGGTGACGGTCCGCGTCCGCGGTACGGCGTCCGAAGCCGAGCTGCTGCTCGGCGCAGCGGGCGGCACGACCACGCCCGGCGACGCCGGGGTGTCGGCCACCGACCCGACGGGCGAAGCCTCGTCGCCCGCCGCCGGCGGCGGGCCGTCGCGGCTCGCGCTCGTCGCGCGGCCGGAGACCGACCCGGCTGCTGCCGGCGGCCCGCTCGCCCCCGGCAGGGTTTCGGGGAAGGGCGGCGTGGGGGAGCTCTCCTTCCACCTCGACGGGATCGCCCACCGCTTCCACCTCGCCCCCTCCCCGGAGGGGATCTGGCTCGGACGCGACGGGGACTCCTGGCACGTCCAGGACCACGACCCCGTCGCCGCCGCCCTCACCGGCGCGCGTCACGGCGGTGCCGACACCCTGGCGGCGCCCATGCCCGGCACCGTCACCGTGGTCAAGGTCGCGGTCGGGGACGAGGTCGAGGCCGGGCAGAGCCTGCTCGTCGTCGAGGCCATGAAGATGGAGCACGTCATCTCCGCCCCGCACGCCGGCACCGTCACCGAGCTGGACGTCACCCCCGGCTCCACCGTCGCCATGGACCAGATCCTCGCCGTGGTGACCCCGAGGGAGGAATCATGACCACGGGCCTGCCCATGCACGTGCCCGCGCCCGGGCTTCCGGCCCGGGTCCGGATCCACGAGGTCGGCCCCCGCGACGGCCTGCAGAACGAGAAGACCGTGGTCCCGACCGCCACGAAGGCCGAGTTCGTGCGGCGGCTCGCCGCCGCCGGGCTCTCCACCGTCGAGGCGACCAGCTTCGTCCACCCCAGGTGGGTGCCCCAGCTGGCGGACGCCGAGGAGCTGTTCCCGCTCCTCAAGGACGTGCCGGCCCGGCTCCCGGTCCTCGTGCCCAACGAGCGCGGTCTCGACCGCGCCATGGCCCTCGGCGCCCGCGAGATCGCCGTCTTCGCCTCCGCCACGGAGTCCTTCGCGAAGGCCAACCTCAACCGGACCGTCGACGAGGCCCTCGCCATGTTCGAGCCCGTCGTCACCCGCGCCATAGAGCAGGGCCTCCGCATCCGCGGCTACCTCTCCATGTGCTTCGGCGACCCCTGGGAGGGGGCCGTCCCAGTCGAGCAGGTCGTCCGCGTCACCAGGGCCCTCGCCGAGATGGGCTGCGACGAGCTGAGCCTCGGCGACACGATCGGCGTCGCCACGCCCGGTCACGTCACCCGGCTCCTCCAGAGCCTGAACGAGGCCGGGGTGCCCTCCTCCCGCCTGGCCGTGCACTTCCACGACACCTACGGCCAGGCCCTCTCCAACACCCTCGCCGCCCTCCAGCACGGCGTCACCACGGTCGACGCCTCCGCCGGCGGCCTCGGCGGTTGCCCGTACGCCAAGAGCGCCACGGGCAACCTCGCCACCGAAGACCTCGTGTGGATGCTCGACGGCCTCGGCATCGAGACCGGGGTCGACCTGGCCGCCCTCACCGCCACCAGCGTGTGGATGGCCGAGCAACTGGGCCGACCGAGCCCGTCCCGTACCGTCCGCGCCCTCTCCCACAAGGAGTGACGAACCCCATGTCCCTCGACCACCGGCTCTCCGAAGAGCACGAGGAACTCCGCCGCACCGTGGAGGAGTTCGCGCACGACGTCGTCGCGCCCAAGATCGGCGACTACTACGAGCGCCACGAGTTCCCGTACGAGATCGTCCGCGAGATGGGCCGGATGGGCCTGTTCGGCCTGCCCTTCCCGGAGGAGTACGGCGGCATGGGCGGCGACTACCTCGCCCTCGGCATCGCGCTCGAAGAACTCGCCCGCGTCGACTCCTCCGTCGCCATCACCCTGGAGGCGGGCGTCTCGCTCGGCGCGATGCCGGTCTACCGCTTCGGCACCGAGGAGCAGAAGCAGGAGTGGCTCCCCCGGATGTGCTCGGGCGAGATCCTGGGCGCCTTCGGCCTGACCGAGCCCGGCGCGGGCAGCGACGCCGGCGGCACCCGCACCACCGCCGTCCGTGACGGCGACGAGTGGGTCATCAACGGCTCGAAGTGCTTCATCACCAACTCCGGTACGGACATCACGGGCCTGGTCACCGTCACCGCCGTGACCGGCCGCAAGCCCGACGGCCGGCCCCTGATCTCCTCGATCATCGTCCCCTCCGGCACGCCCGGCTTCACGGTCGCGGCGCCCTACTCCAAGGTCGGCTGGAACGCCTCGGACACCCGCGAGCTGTCCTTCGACGACGTCCGCGTACCGGCGGCGAACCTGCTCGGCGAGGAGGGCCGCGGTTACGCGCAGTTCCTCCGGATCCTCGACGAGGGCCGGATCGCGATCTCGGCGCTGGCGACCGGACTCGCGCAGGGCTGTGTCGACGAGTCCGTGAAGTACGCGAAGGAACGTCACGCCTTCGGCCGCCCGATCGGCGACAACCAGGCCATCCAGTTCAAGATCGCGGACATGGAGATGCGGGCGCACATGGCCCGGATCGGCTGGCGGGACGCGGCCTCGCGCCTGGTCCTTGGCGAGCCGTTCAAGAAGGAGGCGGCACTGGCGAAGCTGTACTCCTCCACGGTCGCCGTCGACAACGCCCGCGAGGCCACACAGATCCACGGCGGCTACGGCTTCATGAACGAGTACCCCGTGGCCCGCATGTGGCGCGACTCCAAGATCCTGGAGATCGGCGAGGGCACGAGCGAGGTCCAGCGCATGCTGATCGCCCGCGAACTGGGCCTCGTGTCGGCCTGACCCCCGCATCGCGATCCAGCGCCCGGCCTCCCTCGGTGTCCCGAGGGAGGCCGGGCGCGTTCGCGATGCGCGCACGGACGCGGCTACGCCACCGAGGCGGCTGCCGCGGTACTCGACGCCGCGATCGCGACCGGACGGAGACGGCTCTGGTTGACCGTCGGCACGTGGAACGCGCCGTCGCTCCGCGTCCTGGAGAAGCTCGGCTTCGAGCGGGACCGTGTGTCGATGGAGGAGAACGGCGAAGTGGCCTGGCTCACACGCACGTTGCCGTGACGGGCTCGCACCAGGGCTGCAACAGGGCTTCACGATCGCTTGACCTCGCCCCCGAGGGAACGGCGAGAGTGTCTCCTTAGATCAAACGAGCGAGCGGTCCGCGCTCACCAGCCGGGCAGGACGAAGAGGGGGCCGCGTGACTGCGACCTGCGTCATTCTCGATATCGGGGGCGTTCTGGAGATCACGCCGGCAACGGGGTGGGTGCAGCGGTGGGAAGAGACGCTGGAGTTGCCGCTCGGCACTGTGCATGAGCGGATGCGCGACGTGTGGCAAGCCGGGAGCGTCGGGAGTATCAGCGAACCAGAAGTTCACGAGCAGGTGGCAGCACGCTTGGGGCTCGACGCGCCCCAGGTGGAAGCCTTCATGGCTGATCTCTGGGCGGAGTACCTGGGAACGCCCAACGAGGAACTCATCGCCTATGTGAGGGGGCTGCGAGGAAGCTGCGGGCTGGGCATCCTCAGCAACAGCTTCGTCGGCGCGAGGGAGCGGGAGACGGCGCTGTACCGATTCGACGAACTGGTCGAGCACATCGTGTACTCGCACGAGATCGGCGTCGAGAAGCCGGACCCACGTGCCTTCGAGGCCGCGTGCGCCGGCCTTGAGGTGCGGCCGGAGAGCTGTCTGTTCATCGACGATTTCGCGGTGAACGTCGAGGCTGCCCAGGCGGCGGGCATGCAGGCGCATCTGTTCGAGGACAACGCCCGGACGATCACGCGCATCGCGGCTCATCTGGACGCTGGTCCCCGGGTCGCAGGGCCTGTCCCGCTCGGATGACGTCCGCCTGGCCGGCCTTCAGCGGTGCCGACCGCCGACGCCTCCGGGTCGTGTCGTTCCGCCGACGCGCTGTTCCCGATCGCCCGCCCAGGCCCAGGGGTGCCTTGTGGATCACGGCGGAGTCTCCCGATCCACAAGAACCGTCAAGACCCCCTAGCCTGGAGGTATGGCAGTGGTGCGGGTCGGTGGCGTCGACGTCGCCTATACGCGGAAGGGGCGGGGACCGCTCGTGGTCCTTGCTCACGGAGCCGGGGTCGACGGGCGGATGTGGCAGCCGCAAGTCGAAGCGCTGGCGGACGAGTTCACGGTGGTGGCCTGGGACGAGCCGGGTTCCGGGCGGTCCGGGGCGCTGCCGGCCGGCTTCGGGCTGGAGGACTTCGCGCGCGCCCTCGCCGCCGTGATCGAGGACGTGGGGCTCGGGCCCGCGCACGTCGCGGGGCTGTCCTGGGGCGGGACGGTGGTCCTGGAGCTGTACCGGTGGCGGCCGGACCTGGTGCGGTCGCTGCTGATGGTGGACACGTACGCCGGCTGGAAGGGCTCGCTGCCGCCGGAGGAGGTCGCGGCGCGGGTCGAGGGGGCACAGCGGATGCTCGCGGTGCCTCGGGAGGAGTTCGACCCGACGCTGCCCGGGCTCTACGCCGCCGGCCCGCCGGAGCGCTTCGCGGTGCTGCTGGACGCCATGAGCCGGGACGTTCGGCCGGAGAGCATGGCCGTCCAGCTCTCCCTGATGGCCGAGGCCGACGAGACGGACCTGCTGCCCCGGATCACGGTGCCGACCCTGCTGCTGTGGGGCGAGCGAGACGCCCGCTCCCCCCTGGAGGTCGCCCACGCCTTCCAGGACGCCATCCCGCATGCCGAACTGGTGACACTCCCCGCGGTGGGCCATATGAGCAACCTGGAGGCGCCGGAGGCTTTCACGGCAGCGGTGCGCGCCTTCTGCCGCGCACACGCCTGAGGACGTCCCGTAAATGATCTTCGGACGTTCCCGCACCGCTCTGATGCGGGAACGCGAAGACCGAGAGCCGGCCCCGCGTGGCCGGCCTCGGGGACATGGTCGGTCTGCCCGGTCGTAGTGTTCGCCCCCGGTCTACCACCAGGCGCTGTTGTCGGGTCCGAGCCGCCACGGACACGTTCACGTTGGTGGCAGGGCGCCATCCCACCAGCGGGTCTCGTTGTCCGTCCGGCACTGAACCTAGACCTCGGGAAGGGAAGGGTCGGGCGTCCACGGCGTCGGTGCGGTGATGGCCCACCGCTCGTGGTCGCGCCAGTCCCCGTCGATGAAGAGATAGGCGGGCGACAGGCCCTCATGACGAAAGCCCAGGCGTTGGACCAGGGCCAGGGACGCCTTGTTGCCGGGCTGGATGTTCGCCTCCAGCCGGTGGAGCCGCAGGTCGTCGAAGGCGTGTCGCAGGGTGACGGTAAGGCCTTCGGCCATGTACCCCCGCCCCGCGGACGGGGCGAAGGCCGCGTAGCCGAGGGACGCGCCCTGGTAACGGCCGCGGATGATCGAGTTGATGTTGACCATGCCGGCGGCCGCGCCGGTCTTCCGAACCCTGATCAGGTACCCCCGGTTGGTGCCGTCGTCGAAACGGCGCATCCACGCGTGGAACTCCTCCGCGCTCGCAGGCAGTTGCATCCACGGCGTGTGGAGCTCGGCGCTGGCCCGGACGAGCGAGCAGAACTCGCCCTGGTCGTCGAGGGTGAGCGGGCACAGTTCGACTCGTGAGGGCGTCTCCGACATGGCCCCATGCTAGGGCCGGGCGAGGTCCCCCCGGGCCGTGGCGGCCACGAACGCGGTGAACGCGGCGGGGCTCGCCAGGAAGGCGGGGCCCTCGGGGTTCTTGGAGTCCCGGACTGCTACGTGGGCGGCGCGGTCGGCGACCTCGACGCACTCCCCGCCGGTATCGCCACTGTAGGAGGACTTGCGCCAGGCGGCGGAGCCGAGGGGGGCGCACTCGACACACTGACCGCCGGTGTCGCCACTGTACGACGACCTACGCCAACTCACGCCCGGCCGGTTTTGGTTGGTCCCCATGACGTTCCTCCATTACGCGGGCAATCAGTGCGGTCGAGTCCTCCAGGGAGAACGCAGCGGCCTGAAGGTGATCGTAACGGAGCGAACCCTCCCTGATGGCTGCCGAGTTAGCGGTCATGTGCCCCTGAATGAAGTCCTCCGTATAGACGATGTCGGGATCACCGTCGAACCGCAGCAGGTTGAACGAGCCCATCAGCCCCGTGTGAGCCCCAGCCTCGAACGGCAGGATCTGGATCTTCACCCACTCCCGCTCCTGCATGGCCAACAAGTGCGCGAGTTGGTTTCGCATGACCGTGCGTCCGCCGACTTCCTGGCGTAAGACAGCCTCGCTCATCACGACCCAGATCAACGGCGGGGCGTCCCGCTCCAGGACGCGCTGGCGTTCGATCCGCGCGGCGACCTTGGCGTCGAGATCATCCTCGAACCGGGCGCCGAGCACCGCCCGCGCGTACGCCGAGGTCTGGAGCAGTCCGTCAACCAGCTGCGCCTGGAACGAGTAGATGCAGGTCGCTTTCGCCTCCAGCTCCGCATACGGCTGGAACCACGTCGGCAACTGGCTCTTCAGGACCAGCCCCACCAGCCGCGAGAACAGCCCGCCCGTCATCAGCGCCGCGTCGAGCCGTTCCGAGAACTCTCGCGTGGGGACCTTCTTCGCTGTCTCTATCTGGCCGATCAGCGACGCGGTACAGAAGACGATGTCGCCCAACTGCTGCTGGTTCAGCCCCGCCTCCTCCCTCAACCGCCGGAGTTCGGAGCCGTAGTAGTCCAGCGGCGAGGCGCTCGGATCCAGGCTGCGGATGTTGACCACGAGGAGTGTCACCCCCAAGCTCACGCCGCGAGGCGTTGTGTTCGGTCCGTAGCCGAGCGTAACGACCCGCGCCCACCCTGGTGGCATGAACCACGCAACCGACCTCCATCCACCCCGACTTCGGAACAGCTACCGCATGGGCTTCACCGTCGGTGAGCACTCCGCCGGTCACATGCGTCGCATCCTCCGCGTGTTCCTCGGCCGTTGGGGGCTCGCCCCTCTCGCCGACGACGCCGAGCTCGCCCTCACCGAACTCGTCGCCAACGTCGTACGGCACGTTCCCGGGCGGCGCTGCACCGTGCTGATCCTGCGGGAGCCGCACGGGCTTCGGGTGGAGGTCGCCGACACGGTGCCGGGAGTCCTGTACGCCAAGGCGGCCGAGCCGCTCGCGGAGGGCGGGCGGGGGCTCGCGCTCGTCGAGGCGGTGACCGATCGCTGGGGCGTGGAGCCGTCACCGAACGGCAAGAGCGTGTGGTTCGAGTGCGACGCACAGGACTGCCATATGCCTCTGGCATGTGATGTAGAGCCCAGCGATCACCCCTACTGATCGATCTGAGGTTAGGCTAACCTACCTTCGACTTCCCCAGGCCGAACGCCGTCCCCGGCACGTACCGAAAGCGACTTCGCCATGCCCAGCAACGCCCGAGCCACCTCCCTCACTCGTCGCGGCCTGCTCGCCGCCGGCGGCGCCCTCGGGCTCGGCGCCGCGCTCGCCGCCTGCGGCAGCGAGACCAAGGGCGGCGACTCCGCCGGCTCCTCGGAGAAGGCCGGTGCGTGGAAGTTCACCGACGACCGCGGTACGGCGGTCGAGGCGAAGTCCACCCCGAAGAACATCGTCGCCTTCACCGGAATGGCCGCCGCCCTCAAGGACTTCGGCATCGAGGTCAAGGGCGTCTTCGGCCCGACCTACGTCGAGGACCCGAAGACCAAGGAGAAGAAGCCGGACGTCCAGGCCGGTGACCTCGACATCGCCAAGGTCGAGATCATCGGCAACGTCTGGGGCGAGTTCAAGATCGAGGAGTACCTCAAGCTCAACCCGGACCTCCTCATCACCGACATGTGGGAGAAGAACGACCTCTGGTACGTCCCGGCCGAGCAGAAGGACAAGATCCTCAAGGTCGCCCCGAGCGTCGCCCTGTGGGCCGCCGACAAGTCGATGCCGGCCGTCCTCCAGCGCCACGCCGACCTCGCCGCCTCGCTGGGCGCCGATGTGAAGACCAAGCAGATCCTGGCCGACAAGGCCCGCTTCGAGGCCGCCGCCGAGCGCGTCCGCCAGGCCGCCAAGGGCAAGAAGGACATCAGGGTCCTGATCGGCTCCGGCTCCCCCGACCTGTTCTACGTCTCCACCCCGGTCCGGCCGACCGACACGCTCTACTTCCAGGAGCTGGGCGTCAACGTCATCACCCCCGACAAGCTGGACCAGGGTGGCTGGTTCGAGGGTCTGAGCTGGGAGAACGTCGACAAGTACAAGGCCGACGTCATCCTGCTCGACAACCGCACCTCGGCCCTGCAGCCGGAGGCCCTCAAGGCCAAGCCGACCTGGGCCGCGCTGCCCGCCGTCAAGGCCGGCCAGGTCTTCCCGCGCGTGACCGAGCCGATCTACTCGTACGCCAAGTGCGCTCCCCTCATGGAGGACCTGGCGAAGGCCCTGGAGAACGCGAAGAAGGTGGCCTGACCCATGACGAGCGCCGAGACCGCCCCGTTCCAGTTCTTCAGCCTTCAGGTCGACCGGACGCGGCGGCTCGGCCCGTCCCTGGTCCGCGTCACCTTCACGGGCGAGGACCTGAAGTCGTTCGCCTCCGGCGGACGTGACCAGTCGCTCTCCCTCTTCCTGCCGCACCCCGGCCAGGATGCCCCCGTCCTGCCACCGCTGGACGGCCCCGACATGTACGCGATCCTCGGGGCCTGGCGCGCGATGCCGGACGACGAGCGGGCCGTGATGCGCTCGTACACGGTCCGGGAGCAGCGCACGGAACCGCGGGACGAGGTCGACATCGACTTCGCGCTCCACACGGACGGTGGCCCCGCGTGCCGTTGGGCGCAGCGGGCCGAGCCCGGTGACCGGGTCGTCGTGCTCGGCCCGGCGACGCCCGCCAACACCGGCGTCCGCTTCCAGTTGCCGGACGACGCCGACTCCGTCCTCATCTGGGCGGACGAGACGGCCCTGCCGGCCGCCTCGGCGATCCTGGAGTGGCTGCCGGCCGAGACCCGCGCCCACGTCTACCTCGAAGTCCCGTACTCCGGTGACCGCCTGGAACTGGCGACGCGGGCCGACGCGACCGTCACCTGGCTGGTTCGCGAGGAGGGGGCGCCGTCCGCCGTGGAGGCGGTGCGCGCCGCGGAGCTGCCGGGCGATGCGCCGTACGTCTGGATCGCGGGCGAGTCCGGTTCGGTGAAGGAGCTGCGCCGTCACCTCGTGCGCGAGCGTGAACTCGACCGTCGCCGGGTCACGTTCGTCGGCTACTGGCGCAAGGGGCTGTCGGAGGACGCCCTGCGCGAGGCGCCCGAGGACGAATCGTGAGGTAGGGACGGCAACTCCCACTCCCCTGAGGGGCGAGGGCGCGTTGCGATGCGAAGTTAGGTTAGGCTAACCTTACTTACGCATCGCAACACCCCTCGTCCCTTTTCCGTCCGGAGGACCATCCCCATGCGTTCCCACCTGCTCAACGACGCCACGGCGGAGAGCTACCGGCGCTCCGTCACCGAAGGAGTCGAGCGGGTGGCGGAGAAACTCGCTTCGACGCGACGCCCGTTCAGCGGCGTCACCCCCGCGGAGCTGGCGCCGACCATCGACGCCGTCGACCTCGACAAGCCGCTCGGCGACTCCTCCGCCGCCCTCGACGAGCTCGAGAGCGTCTACCTCCGCGACGCCGTCTACTTCCACCACCCGCGCTACCTGGGCCACCTCAACTGCCCGGTCGTGATCCCCGCCGTACTCGGCGAAGCCGTCCTCTCGGCGGTCAACTCCTCGCTCGACACCTGGGACCAGAGCGCGGGCGGCACCCTGATCGAGCGCAAGCTCATCGACTGGACCACCGGCCGCATCGGCTTCGGTCCCTCGGCCGACGGCGTGTTCACCAGCGGCGGTTCGCAGTCCAACCTCCAGGCCCTGCTCCTCGCCCGCGAAGAGGCGAAGACCACGGACCTGTCCAAGCTGCGCGTCTTCTCATCCGACTGCAGTCACTTCAGCGTCCAGAAGTCGGCCGGCCTCCTCGGCCTCGGCCCCGACGCCGTCATCTCCATCCCGGTGGACCGGAACAAGCGGATGCAGTCCGTCGTCCTCGCCGCCGAGCTGGCGGCCTGCCGCGCCGAGGGCCTGGTCCCGATGGCGATCGTCGCCACCGCCGGCACCACCGACTTCGGCTCCATCGACCCGCTGCCCGAGATCGCCGCGCTGGCCGACGAGTACGGCGCCTGGATGCACGTCGACGCCGCCTACGGCTGCGGACTGCTCGCCTCGCTCACCCGCCGCCACCTCCTGGACGGCATCGAGCGCGCCGACTCGGTGACGGTCGACTACCACAAGTCCTTCTTCCAGCCGGTGAGTTCCTCCGCCGTCCTGGTACGCGACGGGGCCACCCTGCGCCACGCGACGTACCACGCGGACTACCTCAATCCGCGTCAGACCGGGGACAAGGGGGCACCTCCCACGTCCGAAGGAGTGTGGGGGAAGATCCCCAACCAGGTCGACAAGTCCCTCCAGACCACCCGCCGCTTCGACGCCCTGAAGCTGTGGATGACCCTGCGCGTGATGGGCGCCGACGGGGTCGGCGAACTCTTCGACGAGGTCTGCGACCTGGCCGGGGCCGGCTTCGCCCTGCTCGCCGCCGACCCGCGCTACGACGTGGTCGTCGAGCCGCAGCTCTCCACGCTGGTCTACCGCTACATCCCGGAGAACGTCACCTCGCCCGCCGAGATCGACCGCGCCAACCTCCACGCCCGGAAGGCGCTCTTCGCCTCCGGCGAGGCCGTCGTCGCCGGGACCAGGGTCGACGGCCGCCAGTACCTGAAGTTCACCCTGCTCAACCCCGAGACGACCGTGGCCGACATCGCCGCCGTCCTCGACCTGATAGCCGGCCACGCCGAGCAGTACCTGGGAGAGACCCTTGTCCACGCCTGATACCCCCGACACGTACGACTTCATCGGCATCGGGCTCGGTCCGTTCAACCTCGGCCTCGCCTGCCTCACCGAGCCGATCGACGAACTCAACGGCCTCTTCCTGGAGTCCAAACCCGACTTCGAGTGGCACTCCGGGATGTTCCTGGAGGGCGCGCACCTCCAGACCCCGTTCATGTCGGACCTCGTCACGATGGCCGACCCGACGTCCCCGTACTCCTTCCTCAGCTACCTGAAGGAGAAGGGCCGGCTCTACTCGTTCTACATCCGCGAGAACTTCTATCCGCTGCGGACCGAGTACAACGACTACTGCCGCTGGGCCGCCGACAAGCTGCGCGGCATCCGCTTCTCCACGACCGTCTCCTCCGTCGCGTACGACGAGGCCGGCGAGGAGTACGTGGTGACGACCGAGGCCGGAGAGACCTTCCGCGCCCGCCGGATCGTGCTCGGCACCGGCACGCCGCCGTACGTCCCCGACTCCTGCCATGGCCTCGGCGGCGACCTGATCCACAACTCGCGCTACCTCCAGAGCAAGGCGGCGTTCCAGAAGAAGAAGTCGATCACCCTGGTCGGCAGCGGGCAGAGCGCGGCGGAGATCTACTACGACCTCCTCTCCGAGATCGACGTCCACGGCTACCGGCTCAACTGGGTGACCCGCTCCCCGCGCTTCTTCCCGCTGGAGTACACCAAGCTCACGCTGGAGATGACCTCGCCGGAGTACGTGGACTACTTCCACGCGCTGCCCGAGCAGACCCGGTACCGCCTGGAGAGCGGGCAGAAGAACCTGTTCAAGGGCATCGACGGCGAGCTGATCGACGCCATCTTCGACCTGCTGTACCAGAAGAACCTGGCCGGCCCGGTCCCCACCCGTCTGCTCACCAACTCGGCGCTGCACTCCGCCGCGTACGACGACACGAGCGGCACGTACACGCTCGGCTTCCACCAGGAGGAGCAGGAGAAGGACTTCACGGTGGAGACCGAGGGCCTGATCCTCGCCACCGGCTACAAGTACGCCGTCCCCGCCTTCCTGGAGCCGGTCAAGGACCGCCTCATGTGGGACGGACGGGGCCGCTTCGACGTGGCCCGCAACTACTCGATCGACACGACGGGTCGCGGCGTCTTCCTGCAGAACGCCTCCGTGCACACGCACTCCATCACCTCGCCCGACCTGGGCATGGGCGCGTACCGCAACGCGTACATCATCGGAGCGATGCTGGGCTACGACTACTACCCCGTCGAGAAGACCATCGCGTTCCAGGAGTTCGCAGTATGAGCATCCGCTTCCGCCCCCTCGATCCGCTCGCGGACGCCCAGCTGATCCACCCCTGGGTCACGCACCCCAAGGCCGCCTTCTGGATGATGCAGGACGCGAGACTGGAGGACGTCGAGCGCGAGTACATGGCGTTCGCCGCCAACCCGCACCACGAGGCCTTCATAGGCCTGGTGGACGGGGAGCCCGCGGTCCTCATGGAGCGGTACGACCCCTCCCGGCTGGAGCTGGTCGGGCTCTACGAGCCGCAGCCCGGCGACGTCGGCATGCACTTCCTGGTCGCGCCCACCGACACCCCCGTCCACGGTTTCACCCGCGCCGTGATCACCGCCGTGATGCACGAGCTGTTCGCCGACCCGGCCACCGAGCGCGTCGTCGTCGAGCCGGACGTGGCCAACAAGGCCGTCCACGCGCTCAACGAGGCCGTCGGCTTCGTGCCCGAGCGGGAGATCCAGAAGCCGGAGAAGAAGGCCCTGCTGAGCTTCTGCACCCGCGCCCGGTTCGAGGCCGCCGTGGGAGTCGCCGCGTCCGGCGAACTCCCGGGGGAGGACCCCCGGACCCCCGGCGAGAACGACGGCGGGTCGAGCGTCCGGAACCTGCTCGTCGGAAGTGAGTCCCAGTGAACCCCGTCGCCCACCTCACCCCCGCCCGCTGGGCGGACGCCAACCGCGCGCTGATCCGCAAGGGCCTCGCCGAGTTCGCCCACGAGCGGCTGCTCGACCCGCAGGAGCTGGAGAAGGACCGCTACCGGGTCCTCAGCGACGACGGCGCCGTCGAGTACCGCTTCACCGCCGACCGGTACGCCCTGGACCACTGGCAGATCCACGCCGACTCCATCAGCCGCCACCGGGGCGACGAGGACCTCCCGCTCGACGCGCTCCAGTTCGTCACCGAACTGCGCGGCTCGCTCGGCCTGAACGACGAGATCCTGCCCGTCTACCTGGAGGAGATCTCCTCCACCCTGGCCGGTACGGCGTACAAGTCGACCAAGCCTCCGGTCACCTCCGCCGAACTGGCCCGCGCGGACTTCCAGGCCGTGGAGACCGGGATGACCGAGGGCCACCCCTGCTTCGTCGCCAACAACGGCCGGCTCGGCTTCGGCGTCGACGAGTACCGCGCGTACGCCCCCGAGGCAGCCGCCCCGATCCACCTGATCTGGCTGGCCGCGCGGCGCGACCGCACCACCTTCACGGCCGGCGCGGGCATCGACTACGACGCGTTCATCCGCGCCGAGCTGGGCGACAAGGCGGTCGACGGCTTCGCCGCGATCCTCGCCGAGCGGGGCCTGGACCTGGCCGACTACCTGCTGATGCCGGTCCACCCCTGGCAGTGGTGGAACAAGCTGTCGGTCACCTTCGCCGCCGAGGTCGCCCAGGAGCGCCTGGTCTACCTGGGAGAGGGCGACGACGCCTACCTGGCGCAGCAGTCGATCCGTACCTTCTTCAACACCGCGGATCCCGCCAAGCACTACGTCAAGACGGCGCTGTCGGTCCTCAACATGGGCTTCATGCGGGGCCTCTCGGCCGCGTACATGGAGGCGACCCCGGCGATCAACGACTGGCTGGCCGGGCTGATCGAGTCCGACTCCGTCTTCACGGCGGCCCGCTTCTCGATCATCCGCGAGCGGGCGGCGGTCGGCTACCGTCACCTGGAGTACGAGGCCGCCACCGACCGCTACTCCCCCTACCGCAAGATGCTCGCCGCGCTCTGGCGCGAGTCCCCCGTGGCCTCCCTGGCACCGGGTGAGCGGCTCGCGACGATGGCCTCGCTGCTCCACGTCGACCACGAGGGCGCGTCCTTCGCGGGCGCCCTGATCAAGGACTCGGGCCTGGCCCCGACGGAGTGGCTGCGCGGCTACCTGGACGCGTACCTGCTGCCGGTGCTGCACAGCTTCTACGCCTACGACCTGGTCTACATGCCGCACGGCGAGAACGTGATCCTGGTCCTCGACGAGCGGGGCGCGATCGTCCGGGCGGTGTTCAAGGACATCGCCGAGGAGATCTGCGTGATGGACCCGGCCGCGGTACTGCCGCCGGCGGTGGAGCGGGTCCGGGCCGACGTCCCCGAGGACATGAAGCTGCTGTCGATCTTCACCGACGTCTTCGACTGCTTCTTCCGCTTCCTGGCCGCGACGCTGGCGGCGGAGGGCACGCTCGACGAGGAGGCGTTCTGGCGGACGGTCGCGGATTGTGTGCGCGACTACCAGGAGTCGAAGCCGGAGCTCGCGGAGAAGTTCGCGCGGTACGACATGTTCGCGGAGACGTTCGCGCTCTCCGCCCTCAACCGCCTGCAGCTGCGCAACAACAGGCAGATGGTGGACCTGTCGGACCCGTCGGCGGCGCTCCAGCTGATCGGCGACCTGGTGAACCCGATCGCGCGGTTCGTCTGACCTCCCCCGGACCGGTGTGAGCCCCGACGGAGTACGGTCCTCCGTCGGGGCTCACATCTCTTCCCCACCGCATCATCCGGGAGGGTTCGCGTGCTCGAAGAGGAAGTAGAACCGGTAATGGCCACGGTCCCCGGCGTCGTCGACCCCGGTGACATCGAGAAAATCACTGAAAGCAGGGATGACCTGAGGCTCGCCCGGTCGCTGGTAACTGCCGAGGGAAGGGAACCTGGCCAGCGTCTCCCACTGCACGAGCTTTGCGGCAGGTAGGTAGGCGTCGTCCCCGATGCCGAACAGATCGTCCAGCACGAGACCCACGATGGACCCGATACCGTCCTTGTACCAGGTCTGATTGTTCACCGCCTCTGCCGGCACCCCCGTCAGCCCGCTCAGGAGCGACGCACTCGCCTCCGTGATCTTGTCGGCCACTTCTCTGGAGATCTCCTCGACGTCTCCGGAGTCGTTCTCGAGCAATGTGACCCCGAGAGTCACGTTCACGAGCGGTCCCTCGTAGAGCAGCTCGTTCGTCAGGGCTACACGCGCGCCAGGCTTTCCCATGTTCAGGGTTTCGTTGCCACCGGGGAAGATGGCGACCTTCGCCGGCGCGAAGCGCCCGGGCGCATGGCAGTACACGGTCCCGTAGATCTCGTCCTCGGCCTCCTGCCGGATACCGCACTCGACCCCCACCCACCAGACGCGTACCCAGTCGCCGGGTACGTCTTCGACGACGAGCGGGTGACCGGCCTCGTGGATGAAGGCTTTGACGACACCGGACCGGAAGTCGGCCTGGTATCCACCGTTGACACCGCGCACGGCGATCGTGTTTCCAACCGGAAGGCCGATCTTCGACAGATGGGCGCCCTGCGCGTTCCAGTGGTCCTCGATGGCGCGGAGGGCGAACTGTGCCGGATCCACCCAGAAGGTGCTGTACACCTTGTTGTCGAACCCGACCACGAACAGGTCGAGCTGGTGCGGGTTGCGCGACACCGCCGCGACCCGCTGTACCTGATGATCGAACACATGCTGCCCCGGCAGCGGGAACCACTCCCCGTTCCAGCCGTGCCCAGGATTCCAGAACGTGCTGTACACCTTGTTGTCGAACCCGACCACGAACAAGTCGAGCTGTTCAGGATTGCGCGACACCGCCGCAATCCGCTGCTTTTGGTGATCGAACACATGCTGCCCCGGCAGCGGGAACCACTCCCCGTTCCAGCCGTGCCCAGGATTCCAGAACGTGCTGTACACCTTGTTGTCGAACCCTAC
>NZ_JBHUYJ010000010.1:38561-51471 GCF_042668715.1 Streptomyces sp. NPDC057271 | reverse complement strand
AGTCGAGCTGTTCAGGATTGCGCGACACCGCCGCAATCCGCTGCTTTTGGTGATCGAACACATGCTGCCCCGGCAGCGGGAACCACTCCCCGTTCCACTGACCGTTGTTGGGCCAGAACGTGCTGTACACCTTGTTGTCAAAGCCGATCACGAACAGGTCGAGCTGGTGCGGGTTGCGCGACACCGCCGCGATCTCCTGCACCTGATGATCGAACACATGCTGCCCGGGCAACGGAAACCAATCACCGTTCCAGCCGCCGTGAAACACCATCACCCTCACTCCATCCTTAATCGAGGAAGACGTCACGCAGGCGCGCCTGTAGTCATACTCGGCCTGATGCTTTGCACGACCTACCGCGTCTCGTGGAGGCGTCTCTTGGTACACGTTCGAGCAGAGATCCTGGGCTCGTACAAATCCTCCCGAGACTACGGGGGTTCAATGACCCAACGAGCTGCGGAAGAGTCCGGGCCTGCTGACAGCAGCACCCGACTACGGATTGCTAAACGTCAAATCAGGGGATGTGATCGCGCATCAACCGTTCATAGATGCCGAGTTGACGCTGACCCGCTTGACGTCACACCAATTCTGCGCCCGGCCGGAAGGCTACGCAAACGCTCGCCGGTGGCTCCAACGAAAATCCGTGCGGGCGAAGTTGTAGCGTGGGGCGACGCCCCGATGCTATGTGGCCCGAATCTCCACCACGCATTCCACAGCGGTGGATTCACAGTGCTGCGTCCGGCCCGCCCGAACCGCGGGAGGCGAGATCCACGGCCTCCGTTGCGGCGGCTGGTGGAGTCCTGGATCTCCCCGCCGCCGCCTTCACGGCAGGCGTCAAGAACAGCGGGGCGGCTCCCGCCGGCGGTCGCTTTCACGCGTGAAACGCTCGGCCGGGCTTCCCGGCCGAGCGTTTCACGGGTACGGACGAGCTACTCAGCCGCGGGCCACGGCACCTGCGGTGAGCGGTAGAAGTCGATTCCGAGGGCCTCGAACCTGGGCCCCTGCGCCGCGAGCCGCACCTTGTACGTCTCCCAGTCGTGCGTCGCCGCCGGGGACCAGCCCAGCTCGGCCACGCCCGGCAGACGCGGGAACGCCATCTGGTCGATGTGCGCGTTCTCGGAGACGGTCTCGGTCCAGAGCGGCGCCTCGACGCCCTTCACCGCCTCCGCGGGCGCGCCCGGAAGGTACGCGGCCGGGTTCCAGTCGTAGGAGCGCCGCACCTCGACGTAGCCGGCCCAGGCCAGTCCCAGCCTGGTCTCCTTCGTGTACTTCATGTCGAGGTAGACCCGGTCGGCGGGCGAGAGGATCAGCCCGGTGCCGTTGCGCGCCGCCGCGGCGACCTGTTCCTTCTCCGCCGCGCCGGTCCGGTCGAGCCCCCAGTACTGCGCGAGCGCGCCCTCGGCGGGGGTCGCGCCGGTGAGCTGGTGCCAGCCGACGACGGTCTTGCCGTACTTCGCGACGATCGGCTGCACCCTCTCCATGAACGCCACGTAGTCCTCGTGGGTCGTGGAGTGCGCCTCGTCGCCGCCGATGTGGAGGTACTTCCCCGGTGTGAGCGCGGCGAGTTCGCGGATGACGTCCTCCACGAAGTCGTACGTGACGGGCTTCGGCACGCACAGGGAGCTGAAGCCGACGCCGGTGCCCGTGTAGAGCGGCGGCGCGACGCCGTCGCAGTTCAGCTCCGCGTAGGAGGCGAGGGCGGCGTTGGTGTGGCCGGGCAGGTCGATCTCGGGCACGACCTCCTGGTGGCGGGAGGCGGCGTACCGCACGATCTCCCGGTAGTCGTCCTTCGTGTAGTACCCGCCGGGTCCGCCGCCGACCTGGGTGGATCCGCCGTAGGTGGCGAGGCGGGGCCAGGAGTCGACGGCGATGCGCCAGCCCTGGTCGTCGGAGAGGTGCAGATGCAGCTTGTTGACCTTGTAGAGGGCGAGCTGGTCGATGTACCGCTTGACCTGGTCGACCGTGAAGAAGTGACGGGACACGTCGAGCATCGCGCCGCGCCAGGCGTAGCGCGGGGTGTCGGTGATGGTGCCGCCCGCGACCTGCCAGGGCCCGGGCTGCACGGTGCGCTTCTCGACGGCCGCCGGGAGCTGCTGGCGCAGGGTCTGCACGCCGCGGAAGAGCCCGGCGGGCCGGTGTGCGGTGAGCGTGATGCCGCCGCGGCCGGACCGGAGGCGGTAGCCCTCTTCGCCGAGCGCCTTCTCCCCGTCGGTCAGCCGGAGCCGGATGCCGCCGCTCGCGTCGTCCTGGTCGACGACGCGCAGCGGGTGGCCGGTGGAGGGGCGCAGGATCCCGGCGAGGTAGTCGGCGACGGCGCGGGACTCGCGCGAGCGGTCGTCGATCCGGATGCGGGTGGCGGCGGTGATCGTGTACGGCTGACCGCCGGGGGCCACGGAGGCGGGGGCGGGGACGATCTGGCCGAGCGGCCGGAGCGCGGGTTCGGCGGCGGAGTGGGCGGTGGGGGCGGCTCCGACGCACGAGATGCCGACCGCCGCAAGGAGCAGCAGGGCGCCGAGCACACGGGGAAGCGTTCTGCGCTGTCTCACAGGCATGGTCCCTTTCGGTGGACTTCGCGGCTGTGGATATGCGTATCCGAACAGTCACCATGCGTACCGTGGACCACTTCCGTGGGTCAAGGTGTAGACCAATCCCCCCTCCAGGTCGGCGATCATGAAGACCGCTGCCCGAATTCGGGCAGGATTCTTGCGAAGTCCGGGGGGTAGCCCTCAGTATTCACTGGTGCTCGAACGCCGCCCGTCACATGACGACCTCATCGACCACCTGGTGCGCAGCACCGCGCTGCAGCGCGGTGAGGCAGCCCGGGTGGTGCTCGACGTGCTGGCGTACTTCGACGAGTCGACCGAGGACTTCGTGCGCCGCCGCCACCGCGAGCTGCAGTCCGGGGGCGCCGTGAACGCCGAGATCTTCGAGCGCATCGCGGCCGAGCTGCCGCACCGCGCCGTGGCGCCACCGGAGCTCTCGCTCCGGCAGCTGCGCCGCATCGTCTACGGCTGACACGCGGCCGGGCGCACTCACCAACCTGGAGGGGTAACACCTTTATGTGTGGAATTGTCGGTTACATCGGAAAGCGCGACGTGGCCCCGCTGCTGCTGGAAGGCCTGCAGCGGCTGGAGTACCGGGGGTACGACTCCGCCGGCATCGTCATCACCAGCCCGAAGGCCTCCGGCCTGAAGATGGTCAAGGCCAAGGGCCGGGTCCGTGACCTGGAAGCCCGTGTCCCCAAGCGCTTCACCGGCACCACCGGCATCGCCCACACCCGCTGGGCCACCCACGGCGCGCCGAGCGACATCAACTCGCACCCGCACCTGGACCCCGAGAACAAGGTCGCGGTCGTCCACAACGGCATCGTCGACAACGCCCAGGAGCTCCGCGCCAAGCTGGAGGCGGACGGCGTCGTCTTCGCGTCGGAGACCGACACCGAGGTCATCACCCACCTGATCGCCCGCTCCCAGGCCACCACCCTGGAGGAGAAGGTCCGCGAGGCGCTCAAGGTCATCGAGGGCACCTACGGCATCGCCGTCATGCACGCCGAGTTCAACGACCGCATCGTGGTGGCCCGCAACGGCTCCCCGGTCGTCCTCGGCATCGGCGAGAAGGAGATGTTCGTCGCCTCCGACGTCGCCGCCCTGATCGCCCACACCCGCCAGGTCGTCACCCTCGACGACGGCGAGATGGCCACCCTCAAGGCCGACGACTTCCGCACGTACACGACCTCGGGCGCCTCGACGACGGCCACCCCGGAGACCGTGGAGTGGGAGGCCGCCTCCTACGACATGGGCGGCCACGACACGTACATGCACAAGGAGATCTCCGAGCAGCCCGACGCGGTCGACCGCGTGCTGCGCGGCCGGATCGACGACCGCTTCTCCACCGTCCACCTGGGCGGCCTCAACCTCGACGCCCGCGAGGCCCGCTCCATCCGCCGGATCAAGATCCTCGGCTGCGGCACCTCGTACCACGCCGGCCTCATCGGCGCGGGCCTGATCGAGTCCATGGCCCGTATCCCCGCCGACGCCGAGCCGGCCTCGGAGTTCCGCTACCGCAACCCGGTCGTGGACCCCGACACCCTCTACATCGCCGTCTCCCAGTCCGGTGAGACGTACGACGTGCTCGCCGCCGTGCAGGAGCTGAAGCGCAAGGGCGCCCGCGTCATCGGCGTCGTCAACGTGGTCGGCTCGGCCATCGCCCGCGAGGCCGACGGCGGCGTGTACGTGCACGCCGGCCCGGAGGTCTGCGTCGTCTCCACCAAGTGCTTCACCAACACGGTCACCGCCTTCGCGCTGATCGCCCTCCACCTCGGCCGCATCCGCGACCTGTCGGTCACCGACGGCAAGCGGATCATCGAGGGCCTGCGCAAGCTGCCCGCGCAGATCAGCGAGATCCTCGAGACCGAGGACGAGATCAAGAAGATCGCCGAGGCGTACGCCGGCGCCCAGTCGATGATGTTCATCGGCCGTGTGCGCGGCTACCCGGTCGCCCTTGAGGCCTCCCTGAAGCTCAAGGAGATCTCCTACATCCACGCCGAGGCGTACCCGGCCTCCGAGCTGAAGCACGGCCCGCTCGCCCTGATCGAGCCGGCGCTGCCGACGGTCGCGATCGTCCCCGACGACGACCTGCTGGAGAAGAACCGCGCCGCGCTGGAGGAGATCAAGGCCCGCAGCGGCCGCATCCTCGCGGTCGCACACCAGCCGCAGGTCAAGGCCGACCACACCATCGTCGTCCCGAAGAACGAGGACGAGCTGGACCCGATCCTGATGGGCATCCCGCTCCAGCTCCTCGCCTACCACACGGCGCTCGCCATGGGCCGCGACATCGACAAGCCGCGCAACCTGGCCAAGTCCGTCACGGTCGAGTAGCCGAGGGTCCCCCTGCTCGAGCGAAACCGAGAGCTGGGGGGACTCCGGGCCTGTCCCCCGGAGCTCTCGACCACGGCCGGGAAAGCCCGTCCGCCCGCATTTCCGGACCTGTCCCCGGAGGGCCGGACGCCCGGCCGGACACAAGCAGCGGTCCTCGCGCACCCAGTGTGCACGGGGACCGCTGCTGTTCTCTCCAGGGCTCGGCCGCCTCCGGGGCACTCGTGTGCGCCTCAGCCGGCCGCCGGGGCTCCTCGGCGGACACGGCCCAGGGAGGTCGGCCAGTGCGCCACCGCCGCCGTCGCGCCGTACCAGGCCGCGAGGCCCGCCACCGCGGCGACCCAGCCGCCCGCCTTCGCCAGACCGCCGTTGCCGGCGAGTGCCCCGATGCCGAGCAGCAGCAGCGCGACGAACAGCAGCCCGTACACGCCCTGCCCGAACAGACCGCTGCCACCGGCCGCCATCGTCAGCGTGAGCGCCAGCAGCGCCCAGAGCAGCAGGAAGAGGCCGGTCGCCTCGGCCGAACCGCCGTCGCCCACTCCGGTCCCCCAGGTGAACCAGAACGCGCCGAGCGCCGAATAGGCCGTGCCCTCACCGCCGTTGCCGGCGCGCAGGGCGAGCAGACCGACGAGGAAGAGCGCCACCCCGCCGACCCAGGTGGCGAGGGATGCGGCGTCCGACGCCGCGACGTTGTCGATGACACCCGTGCCGCCGATGCCGAAGGCCAGCAGGGTCAGTCCGAGCGCGAGGTGGCCGAGAGTGGAGGTCGTGTTTCCCGCGGCGACTTCGTTGTCCACGGCGGGCTCCCTTCAAGTGCGCAGTTGTGCTGCGTGAGCTGCTTGTTCCGGTGACCTTTAAGTACCCTTCACAAGCGCACAAATCACCTGACGGGGGCAGAAATTATCGCCGTACCAAGGGAGTTGACGAAGCGTCGAAGAGATGAAGCCGGGGGCGAACGTCAGCGAGGACCGGTCACGGGACGACGGTCACGGGATGACGATCACGGGCCGCTGCGCGCGCTTCGCCAGCCGGCCGGCCACCGAGCCGAAGAGCCGGCCGACGATGCCGTGCGTCGAGCCGACCACGATCGCGTCGGCCGAGTACTCCCGGCCGACCTCCTCCAGCTCGTGACAGATGTCGCCGCCGCGCTCCACGAGGATCCAGGGGACCTCGGCCAGGTAGTCCGCGCAGGCCAGCTCAAGGCCGAGCACCTCGGTGCGGTGGTCCGGGACGTCGACGAAGACCGGCGGCTCGCAGCCCGCCCAGACGGTGGTGGGCAGCCGGTTGGCGACGTGCACGATGATCAGGCCCGAGCCGGAGCGGCGGGCCATGCCGACGGCGTACGCCAGGGCCCGCTCACTGGAGGTCGAGCCGTCGAAGCCGACGACCACTCCGTGCCGGAAGGCGGGATCACAGGAGTGACGTGGCTGTTCCACCGCGAGGGGGTCGACCGTGGAGTCGGCGACGCGCTTGCGGTCCGCGGGTTCGGGGAATTCGTGACCGGCCATCGGTGTCTCGGCGAGGAAGATCCTTGTGGGAGGGATGGAGCGTCGTACGGAGCAACGGTTGGCGACGGAGCGGTGTCCGGGAATCATCTTCCCAAGCCCATACCCCCAAGGGTACGGCGACACCCCTCTCCTGCCCAGAGCGGTCCGGGACCACACACGGCGCCCGCAGAGCGTTCCAGGGAGCATGCACGAGCCCGTCCCGTTATGGCAATGCCGGTTGTGCCCTACAGCTGTCCGCCACGGGGGGCCGAACGGCCGCCACGGGGAGTGACCGGAACGTTCCGCCTCTCGTTCCCACAGGTCCAGTCACCGTCGCAGGGAGCCCCGCCCGTGCCCGCACCACCGGCCGCCGTCACCCCCGCCGGCACCCGTCCCCCCGCCCGCTCCCCCGGCCCCGCGGCCCCGCACCCCTCGGCGGACCCGGCGGGCGACGTCGTCCGCTGGGCCGTCTTCTGCTGCGTCCTGGTCCCCGTCGTCCTCGTGGTCTACGGCACCTCGCTGGGCGGGGCCGCCGGCACGGCGCTCGGACTCGCCGCGGTGACGGCGGTCTGCCGGGTACTGCTGCGCCGCGCGGAGCGCGGCCTGCGCGCCGAGGCCGCGGGGCCCCGCGGGCGACGCTCCCATGGCGGCCGAAACCACCGTCAGAGGTGACGGACCCCCCGTGGAGCTGACGGATTCGTACACTCACACCCGTATGATTTCAGCCAACTTCCACCTACCCGTGAGTCCTTGGCGGAATGCCCCCTCAACCCTGGTGCCACCGGGCGTGAAAAGCTTCGGATCGGCCCCCGCACCCTACGGGGACGGGCCACGCGGTCACGACGCACTTCCCTGCGCCGCCCGCGAGTGGAACGCTTCGTGATCGAATGCTTCGCGCCAAGTTGCCTTGTCGACAATGTGCCGGACGGTGAACTTGTCACGTCGGCACTACGGAACACAGTAGATTCGATCATGGGTATCGAAGACTGGGGTCTCGTGCAAAACCGAGGGGAAACGTGCAGGAGCGACAGGACCAGGGAGACGCGAACACCGAGGGGGGCTTAGCGTCATGAGCCAGGACTCCGCCGTAACGGAGGCCGCACGGAAGTTGACCGGGCGCCGCCGCCGCGAAGTCGTCGCGGTGCTGCTGTTCAGCGGCGGCCCCATCTTCGAGAGCTCCATCCCGCTCTCCGTGTTCGGAATCGACCGGCAGGACGCGGGAGTACCCCGCTACCGCCTGCTGGTGTGCGCCGGTGAGGAAGGCCCGCTGCGGACCACAGGGGGCCTCGAACTGACCGCGCCGTACGGCCTCGACGCGATCAGTCGCGCCGGAACCGTCGTCGTACCGGCCTGGCGGTCGATCACCTCGCCGCCACCGCCGGAGGCGCTCGAAGCGCTGCGCCGGGCACACGAAGAGGGCGCGCGGATCGTCGGGCTGTGCACCGGCGCGTTCGTGCTCGCCGCGGCCGGACTGCTCGACGGCAGACCGGCCACCACACACTGGATGTACGCGCCGACGCTCGCCAAGCGCTATCCGTCGGTCCATGTGGACCCGCGGGAGCTCTTCGTCGACGACGGGGACGTACTGACCTCGGCCGGCACCGCGGCCGGTATCGACCTGTGTCTGCACATCGTGCGGACCGACCACGGCGCGGAGGCCGCGGGCGCCCTGGCGCGCCGGCTGGTCGTCCCGCCGCGGCGCAGCGGCGGCCAGGAGCGCTACCTCGACAGGTCTTTACCCGAGGAGATCGGCGCCGACCCGCTCGCGGAGGTCGTCGCCTGGGCCCTGGAGCACCTCCACGAACAGTTCGACGTGGAGACGCTCGCGGCCCGCGCATACATGTCACGGCGTACGTTCGACCGGCGCTTCCGCTCGCTGACGGGGTCCGCCCCGCTGCAGTGGCTGATCACCCAGCGGGTGCTGCAGGCGCAGCGGCTGCTCGAGACCTCCGACTACTCGGTCGACGAGGTCGCGGGACGCTGCGGCTTCCGCTCCCCGGTGGCGCTGCGCGGGCACTTCCGCCGCCAGCTCGGCTCCTCGCCGGCCGCGTACCGCGCGGCCTACCGGGCCCGGCGCCCGCAGGCCGAGACCACGACGTCGGTGCTCGACCCGCTGGTGCCGCAGCAGGGCCCGCCGGTCGTCCGGCGGCCCGGGATCCCGATGGAGCCGGGGAAGCCGCAGTCCGACATGTACGCCGGTCGCGCGGCCCTGCCGGGCCAGCGCAGCGCCCCCTAGGGGCGGGCCGGACCGCGCGCCACAAGCCGCGCACGGATAGAACCGACGGGCGCCCGGGGACACCTCTCCCGGGCGCCCGTCGGCGTCCCGCCCGGCGCCGAGCCGTACGGCCGGTCCCGGCCCGAACCGGTAGCCGCCCCCAGAGTCTGCCTTCTGGATCGGACCGGATCGGGAAGTGCCGGGCGCCGAGAGCCCGGCCCGATCCGAAAGACAGGCCCTAAGGTAGGACGCATGAACGATCGCATGGTGTGGATCGACTGCGAGATGACCGGGCTCTCGCTGACGGACGACGCACTCATCGAGGTGGCCGCACTGGTCACCGACTCGGAACTGAACGTGCTCGGCGACGGCGTGGACATCGTGATCCGCCCGCCGGAGGCGGCGCTGGAGACCATGCCCGAGATCGTGCGCCAGATGCACACGTCATCCGGTCTGCTCGACGCGCTGGCCGACGGCACGACCCTCGCCGATGCCGAGGCCCAGGTCCTCGCCTACGTACGCGAGCACGTCAAGGAGCCCGGCAAGGCACCGCTCTGCGGGAACTCGGTCTCCACCGACCGCGGCTTCCTCTCGCGGGACATGCCGGCGCTCGAGAACCATCTGCACTACCGGATCGTCGATGTCTCCTCGGTCAAGGAGCTGGCCCGCCGCTGGTACCCGAGGGCGTACTTCAACAGTCCGGAGAAGAGCGGCAACCACCGCGCGCTCGCCGACATCCGCGAGTCCATCGCCGAGCTGCGCTACTACCGCGAGGCGATCTTCGTCCCGCAGCCCGGACCGGCCTCGGACACGGCGAAGCAGATCGCGGCGCGCCACGTCGTACGTCCGGAGTAGTCCGGAGCGGTACGGGGAGGTCCGGAGCCGTAGGGGGAGGTCCGGAGCGGTACGGGGAAGGTCCGGCGTGTGTTCCGGACCACACCGCGCCGGTCCGGCGCGGTCCGCCCCGAGTCCTGCCACGTCCGAGCAGCCCCCGCTCGCGCCCTTGACACCCCTCTGACACCCCCACGGCGCCACCGGGTCGAATACGGGCGCGAGCACCCTCTCGGACCCTGTAGACTTCTTCTCGGCCGGTCGGGGAAACCCTCGGGAAAACCGCCGGTCATGGTGGGTATAGCTCAGCTGGTAGAGCACCTGGTTGTGGTCCAGGATGTCGCGGGTTCGAGTCCCGTTACTCACCCTGAATGATCAAGGCCTGACCTGTGAAAACGGGTCAGGCCTTCGTCATGCGCGGTTCCTTGGGAACACAACGAGAACACAAAGCCCTCAGCGGCCTACGGGCCGGGCAGGGGGCGGTTTCGTCGTGCCGGGGGGTCAGTCGAGCGGCAGCGCCTGGTGCGCGGCCACGATCGCGTCGATCCGGCGCGCGAGATCAAAGTCCGCCTCGGTCAACCGGTGCCCAGCGTCGTGGGTCGTGATGGCCGCCCGCAAGTGGTCCATCCTCAGATCGAGATCGGCGTGATGCCGGACCCGCCGCGACCGGTCCGCGATCGTCACGATCGCAGCCACCGCCGCGTGGTACCGGATCTCGTACGTGCGGGTGATCTCGTCGCCCTTGCGCTCCCAGCCCGGCAGCCCGGCCAGCCGCTCCATGATCTCCTCGTCAGACAGCGGCGCAGGCACGCCCATCGTCAGCTCCCCTCGGTCACAGGTGCGAGAACCTCAGCGAGATCCCGCCCGACCGGGGCATCCTGCCACGGTCGCATGGCCCGCTCCAGGGTGACCAGCTCCCGCCGCATCCGGGCGGAACGGGTCTCCACCGCGATCTCCGCCACGGTGCGGGCGATCTCCAGCGCCTGCTCCGGTTCCCGAGCGGCCGCAGCCGCCGTGGCGTGCCGTGCCATGTACACCCCGCGGTCCCGGCGGGCAGTCGAAGGCACGATGTCGAGGACCTGGGACCACAGGGCGCCGGCCTCCGCGCCCAGCCCGAGGCGCCCGTAGCAGGTGGCCCTCTGCACTTCGAGGTAGCCAGGCGTTCGCCGGCAGGCGTTGCCCCAGGGAAGGTCGTCGTCGACGCGGCCGAGGAGACCGTCGGCTGTGTCGATGAGCTGGTCGACGGCCGTCCGGTCGCCGATGAGGCTGGCGCCGTGCGCCTGCTGCTGGAGCGACATCACGCGCACCTTCGGAGCAAGCCGGTCGGCGTCGTCCAGGGCGGCCTCACACAGGTCGATGACCGCCCACCCGTCACCGAGGTCGGTCCGCACCTGAGCCTGGTTCACGAGGCTGTACCCGATGAGGTGCGCGTCGCGCGACCGCATCGCGATCTCCTGGGTCACGCCCCGCCAGAAACTCGCGGCCTCCAGGTCGCCGGCGTCCTGGTACAGCCAGCCCACGAGCGCCGCGTACGCCGCGCCGACCCGCAGAAGGCCGCAGCGTACCTCGCCCTTCGCGGAGCGGATCAGCTTGTCGATGAGCTGGTACTGCGCGGACACGGTGCCGATCAGGTCGTGAGGCCCGAGAACATGTCGGCCCGGTAGTGCCCCTCCAACTGCTGTTGGAAGTAGTCGATGAGGGCAGGGTCGACGTGCTGCGTAGCGGTTGGTCCGGGGACGAGCGCGGCGGCGGTCACGCTGACGAATGCACGGCGTTTCACATCGGCCTCTTCATGGTGCTCCGGCCGGATCCAGCCGGGGGGTGTGGTGAATCCCAGGTCCTCGGGCCACCGGCCGAGCGCGTCGTGTATGACGATCGCGGTCTCTTCCGGGGGCCAGCCCGGCCGCTCACCTTCCCAGCGTCGCCAGGTTCGCGGGGAGACGGTGAAGTGGGGGTCATCGAGGAGCTGTTGCCCGTGAGCGGTGAGCCCGGCAGCGGCCTGCTCGACCGTGCGCCAGCCTTGCCGGAGTCGTGAGGCCCGGAGGGCGTCGTTGCGGCTCATGCCGCCAGTGTGGGGTGTCATCGCGCGCCGTTTCGGCCGTGGCCGCGACGTGGCCATGCGTGACCACTCGATGGCCTATCTGCTCGTTGCCGTGCTCACACATCATCGACCTGAATGCGAAGGGGCGTACAGCGGTTGGCGGATCTGCCCCTCCGACGACGGACGGAGCAGCCGTGCGTGAGCGGATCGAGCACAACGAGGCGGACGAACCCGGGTCCGGCGTCGACGTCCAGTTCGCCGGGCTCCTCCTTCATGCGTGCGATGCGTTCGAGGAGCAGGCTGAGGCCGCCGCGGAGCACGACATCAACGAGGCGCTCGCGCTGCGGCACCACCCTGGGAGCGTCGCCCTCGCGGACCTCACCGATCGGCTGTTGTCCCGCTGCGAGGGGCTGTCCGGCGGCATCGAGGGGATCCCTGCCGTGGAGCGGGACGCGCGCGCGTCCGGGGCCCTGAAGACCTGGGCGCAGTTGGTGAAGGACGGGCCCGACGCCGGTCCGCTCGGCACCTGGTCCTACACCCGGCATCTCGCGCTGACGGCCCGGGACATGGTCCGCGTCCTCCGTGAGCGCCGCGCCTCGCAGCAGGCGATCGCCGCCGCCTTCATCGGCCGCACTGGCCTTCCGCCACTGACCCCGGACGCCCGGTGACCGAGTGGCCGCGGCAGGCCGTCTACTGCCTGATCGTCCTCGGCGTGCTCGCGCTCCTCGCGTACGGCATCACCACATAGACCCCGACCCGGATCGCTCTCCCTGGCAGGAACCCGATCCGGGCCGGCCACCCATCCGTTCGGACAGGAAGGCACCAGGATGACATGTAGCAGGTGCGGCGGAGGCATGACCAGGACACAGGACGGTTGGTGGATCTGCTACCCGTGCGGTACCAGCTCGCCGGGATAGAGGGGGATCGATGAGCTGCCCACAGTGCGGCGGGACGATACGGCCGACGGGCGGGGACTGGTTCCACTGTGCCAGTTGCCGCTACGAGATCCACGCGGAGGCGTGGGACCTCCATGGGTCACTTCTCGCTCGGCTCGACGTTGATCCGGTGAAGTTCTTCGCCGACGTCGCGGCCCGTCTGACGGAACTCCGCGAGGCGGAGCCTGTGTGGCAGCGCACCCGCTGAACCAGCCCCGGTCGGACCGTCCCCCGGCCGGGACTACCGCACGAGGTGGGCGAGCGGCACGCCGATGGCATCGGCGATGCGAAGCAGGGTGTCGAGGGTGGCCGCTGCGTGGCCCTGCTCGATGCGGTTGTACCCGGCTCGGTCCATGGGGATCGCCACTCACCCCGGACGCCCCACGCCAGCCTCCTCTTTGCGTGCGCGGCCGACGACGAAGCGGGGGCCGGCCGGAGGGGGGGGGGGGGCGGGAGGGGAGGGGGGGGTGGGGGGGGGAGGGGGGGGGTCGGTGGGGGGGGGAAAACGGGTGGAGGGAAAAGCGTGTTG
>NZ_JBHUYJ010000010.1:0-38551 GCF_042668715.1 Streptomyces sp. NPDC057271 | reverse complement strand
GAGCAAAGAAAGACCCTCCCCTGGGGGGGTGGGGGGGTGCCCCTTCCCGGCCCCCGCGGTGTGGGGGGCTCAGTGGCTCACTTGTAGGCGGCGAACGCCTTGGTGAAGGCCAGCGGCTGCTGGAGGATCGAGGAGCAGGTGGCGTCCGCGTGGTTCACCGCGCCGGCCGCGCACTGCTTGTCGCGGGTCGAGGACCACATCGACAGCCAGCCGATGCCCTTGGACTTCGCGAACTCCACCAGCTGGGTCGCGTCGTCGACCTTGAAGATCTCGGTGGTGACGTCGTTGACCCCGATCATCGGGGTGACGGCGACGGCCTTCCAGGCGGCGCTGTCGCTCAGCCCGAGGACGCCCTTGATCTGCGCCTGGGTCGCGGTCGCGGCCTGGATGGCGTACTGGCCCATGTCGCCGCTGTAGGCCGGTCCGTAGTCCATCGCCATGATGTTGACGGCGTCGACGCGGACACCGTTCCTCTTGGCGTCCGCGAGCAGGTCCACGCCCGGCTGCGTCAGGCCCTCGGGCATGACCGGCAGGGTGAAGGAGACGTTCAGGCCGGGGTGGGACTTCTGGAGCTGGGCGATGGCCTGCGAGCGCCGGGTGTTGGCGGCGGTGTCGGGCAGGGCGGCGCCCTCGATGTCGAAGTCGACCTTGGTGAGCCCGTACCGGTCGACGACCTTGCCGTAGGCGGCGGCCAGGTCGGCGGAGTTCGCGCAGTTCAGGGCCAGTTCGTGACCGGCGGCACCGCCGAAGGAGACCCGGACGTCGCCGCCCTCGGCCCGCAGGGCGCCGATCTGGGAGGCGACCTTGTCATTGGCCAGATCGGTGACTCCGCCCCACAGCGGGGCGCAGGATCCGCCGGAGGTGATGAAGGCGAGGTTGAACTCCTTCACACCGGTGGCGCGGGCGGTGGCGAGCATGTCGTACGCCGGGTAGAGCGAGGTGTCGATATAGGGCGCGTACTTCGCGGTGGCGCCCGGGGTGCCGGTGGCGGTGGCCGTCGGGGTGGGCGTGGGCGCCGTCGTTACGGGCCGGCTCGGGGTGGCCGTCGCGGTGGCCGTGGGGGTCGCCGACGCGGTCGGGGCGACGGTGGCGGTGGGCTGCCCGGTGGGCCGGCCGCTGGGCGTCGGGGTGGCGCCGCCGACGGAGCAGGTGGCCTTGTTGATGAGGCAGTTCGTCGGGTCGCCGGCCGCTCCGGCCGCCGAGGTCACGAAGCCGACGGTGACGGACTGGCCGGGGGCGAGTTCCTTGTTCCAGCTCGCGGGCTTCACGGTGACATGACGGCCGGAGACGGTGTGCTCGCCGTTCCACAGGGACCCGATGGTCGTCCCGGCGGGCAGGTCGAACTCCAGCGTCCAGCCCCCCGACTGGACGCTGGAGGTCTCGTTGGTCACGACGTACTGCCCGGTGTAACCGCCGGTCCAGGAGCTGGTCCTGGTGTAGGCGGCGCCGACGGCCGCGGCCTGGGCGGTGCCGGTGAGCGCGAACGCCGCGCCGCCGATCACCGCTGCCGCGACGACCGCGCCGACGGCCTTGGTCCTGCCGCTCGCCCTGCGCCGGTGCGAACTGGTGCCCATCGCGTGCCTGCCTCTGTGTGGGGGGGGTGGGGTGCGGCAGCACGCTAGCGAGCGGGAATCGGACAAATGACAGCAAGAGGGCCAGGGTTGAGGATTCTTAGGGTCCGCTTAAGGGAGGCATCGGAACGACGAAAGGTGGACGCCTCAGCGGGCCCTCGGCGTGGCCGGCTTCTTCCGGCGCCCCCGCCGACCGCCGCGGCCCGCCGCGTCGCCGAAGCGCCGGCCGTCGAGGCCGATCCAGATGCGCACCTCCGTGCCGCCGAGCACCGAGTGTCCGATGCGGACGTCGCCACCCGTCGACTCGGCCATCTGCCGCACGATGTCCAGGCCGAGACCGGTCGAGCCGTCACGGTGGCCGCTGTTGCCGCGGGTGAGCGCCGCGGCCGGGTCGTCGATGCCGGGCCCCGCGTCGGAGACCAGCACGATGACGGCGTCGTCGCCGTTGTGGACGTCGACGGAGAACGCCGTTCCCTCCGGGGTGTGGCGGAAGACGTTCCCGAGCAGCGCGTCGAGCGCGGCGACGAGTTCGGGCCGGGCGACCGGGATGCGTACCGGGCGCTCGACGCCCGCGACCCGCACCTTGCGGCCCTCGTCCTCGGCGAGCGCGGACCAGAAGTCCATCCGCTCCCGGACGACCTCGGAGGCGTCGCAGCCCGCGCCCGGGACGGGGCCCTGCGTCTGGGGCTTGGCCTCACGGGCCGTGCGGATGATCGTGTCGACCTCGCGCTCCAGCTGCTCGACGGCGGCACGGGTCTGCTCGGCCGCCGGTCCCGAGCCGAGCGAGGCCGTGTTGAGCCGGAGCACGGTCAGCGGGGTCCGCAGCCGGTGGGAGAGGTCGGCGGCCAGTTCGCGCTCGTTGGCGAGGAGCTGGACGACCTGGTCAGCCATGGAGTTGAAGGCGATCGCGGCCGACTTCAGCTCCGGCGGCCCCTCTTCCGGGACCCGCGCCCCGAGCTTGCCCTCGCCCAGGTCGTGGGCGGCGCCCGCGAGGCGCTGCGCGGGCTGCACCATCCGTACGCCGAGCCGGTCGGCCACCGCGACCGAGCCGACGATCAGCGCGACACCGACACCGGCCAGGACCAGCCAGGCGGTGGCGACGCCGTTGGTGACCTCGCCCTCGGGGACGAAGAGTTCGACGACGGCGACCTGCCCGGAGGAGAGCGCGGTGGGCTGGAGCAGCACGGAGCCACCCTCCACCTCGGCGATCGTCGCCCGCCCCAGTTCCCGGGTGGTCCGCAGCTCCTTCTCCTCGGCCCTACGGGTTCCGATCTCCAGGGCCTCGGCGCCCGGCTCGTCTGCCGGGGCGGCGGCCGGGACGTGGACGGCCAACCGTCCGGCGGCCCCGTCCTCGGTGGTCGCGACGGCCCGGTCGAGCTTGTCCCGGTCGGTGGTGATGGCGAGGACGGGCGCGAGGGCGGCGGCGCGGCGCTCGGCGTTGGAGAAGGCCCGGTCGCGCGCCATCTCCTTGACGACGAGGCCGAGCGGTACGGCGAAGGCGACGACGACCATGGCGGTGACGGCCAGCGACACCTTGACGAGTGCCCATCTCACGGCCGGCTCTCCCGCGGCGGTTCCAGCTTGACGCCCACCCCGCGCAGGGTGTGGAGATAGCGGGGACGTGCGGCCGTCTCGCCCAACTTCCGCCGCAGCCATGACAAATGTACGTCGATGGTCTGGTCGTCCCCGTAGGACTGCTGCCACACCTCGGCGAGCAGTTCCTTGCGCGGGACGACGACACCCGGCCGGTCGGCGAGGAACGCCAGCAGGTCGAACTCCCGGCGGGTCAGGTCGAGCCGGGCCCCGTCGAGCTCCGCCTGACGGCGCAGCGGATCGATCGACAGACCGCCGACCTGGATCACCCGCGACGGCGGGGCCTCCCCGGCCGCCCGCGAGCGCCGCAGGACGGCTGCCATCCGCGCTGACAGGTGCTCCACGGAGAAGGGCTTGGTCAGGTAGTCGTCCGCACCGTCGTTGAGGAGCCGGACGATCTCCGCCTCGTCGTCGCGCGCGGTCGCGATGATCACCGGTACGTCGGTGATGCCGCGCAGCATCTTCAGCGCCTCGGAGCCGTCCAGATCGGGCAGTCCGAGGTCGAGGATGACCACGTCGAAACGGAAATGGGCGACCTCGCGCAGCGCCTCCAGGGCCGTGCCGACGCTCCGTACGGTGTGGGAGGCCTCGGTCAGATGCCGGATGAGGGCGGAGCGCACGAACTGGTCGTCCTCGACCACGAGCACACTTGCCATGGGCCGCACCGTACGCCATCCGGGTGAGGCCGAGGGAAGGTCCACCCTGCGGGACGGCCGGGACGGTCGTGGTGCAGTATGGCCCGGATGCGTAGAGGACTTGTTCACGCCATGGCGTGGTCGCTCGCCACGGGCGCGGCGGTCACGCTCTCCTGGTGGGGCGTGCACACGGTGCTGGCCGGCACGGTCTACGACCCACCGCGTGCGCTGCCCATCCCGGCCGGGACCAGCGGCGACGGGCCGGCCGACAAGGCCGGTGAGACGCCGGCCTCCTCCACCCGGCGGCCGAAGCCCTCCTCCCCCACGCCGTCCGCCGCGTCCGGCTCGACTTCGCCGTCCGCCTCCGCGACGCCTTCACCCAGGCCCACCACGCCGAAGCCCTCCTCGGAGGCGCCGCAAGGCGGGGGGAGCGTGAAGAGCTATGCCGTGGACGGCGGTCGGGTCGCCTTCGACCTCGGCGAGACCTCGGCGGAGCTGGTCTCGGCCACACCGGCCTCGGGGTGGCAGATGCAGGTGTGGAAGCAGCCCACCTGGATCCGGGTCACCTTCACCAGGGACGGCCGCGAGCTGTCGGTCTTCTGCCTGTGGCACGACACCGCGCCCCGGGTGGAGATCGAGGACCGCTGACCTCCGTCCGCCTGGCGGCTCGTCGGCTCGTCGGCGTGTCAGCGGAAGACGGACGCGGGCGGTACCGGCGAGGGCTTGGCGCTGGCGTCGGTGACCGGGGTCGCTCCCCCGGTGAAGTCGGTGAGCGTACGGCCGTGTTCGACCCGGCCCGGGTGCGGGTCGGTCGCCACCCGGCGGGTCAGTTCGGCGACGGGCAGCTCGCGGTCGGAGGCGAGGAGCACGGCGTTGCCGAAACGGCGGCCGCGCAGCACGGTCGGGTCGGCGGTCAGCGCGAGTTCGGGAAAGACGGTGGCGGCGGTCGCGACCTGGCCGCGCAGATGGGTCAGCGGCGGCCCGTCGGCGAGGTTCGCGGCGTAGAGACCGCCGGGCCTCAGGGCGCGGCGCACCTCGGTGAGGAACTCGGTGCTGGTCAGATGCGCGGGCGTGCGCGCCCCGCTGAAGACATCGGCGATGATCAGGTCCGCCCAGCCGTCCTGCACCTTGGAGAGGCCGGCCCGGGCGTCCGTGGAGCGGACCCGGATCCGGGCGGTCGTGTCGAGGGGCAGCTCCCGGCGGACGAGCTGGACCAGCGGCCCGTCGAGTTCCACGATCTGCTGGGTGGAGCGGGGCCGGGTGGCGGCGATGTAGCGGGCGAGCGTGAAGGCTCCGCCCCCGAGATGGACGGCCTGGAGGGGCCGGTTCGGCGGGGCTGCGAGGTCGGCGATGTGACCGAGGCGTCGCTGGTACTCGAAGGAGAGGTGGCCGGGGTCGTCGAGATCGACGTGCGACTGCGGGGCTCCGTCTATCAGCAGCGTCCAGCCGCGGGGCCGCTCCCGGTCGGGTATCAGCTCCGCGAGCCCGCCGTCGACGGTCTCGACGACGGCGACGGCGGCTGCCGCCTTCTCACGCTGTCTGTTTCTTGCCACGTGCCCATTATCGGCGTCCGCCGGACTCCCCCGCCCGACGAGCCCCCGGCCATGATCCGCCGGGCACGGCCGAGAGGCCCTGGGGAGGGTCGTCGAAGTAGCGTCGTCCGCCCGAAGGGCGGGCCCGGCGGCGTCATGGGGGTCCCCCCTGCTCGAGCGCAGCCGAGAGCTTGGGGGAGCGTGCGATCGCAAGGCGGAGGGAGGAGAGCGCAGCGGGCTGCGCCGACGACCGACAACGCGGCGAGCGTGCCAGGCGCCGCCGGGCAGACGGGACTTCGTCGACACGACCTAGTGGCAGCCGTCGGCCGCTTCGATCAGACGGGCCGCCTGGCCGAGGGCCTCGCGCAGCACCATCGGGTCGGTGACCTCGCCGGTGTCCCCGGGCGGCAGGAGCCAGCCCGCCGGGCGGGGCGCGTCACCGGCGGGCCCGGGAAGCTCCGGCAGTTCGGGGATCCGCAGGCCGCGCCCGGAGGTCTGCGTACAGGCGCTGCCCGGCATGTCCCAGCCCGCCGCCGTGCCGGGCGGCACCAGGAAGCCGAGGGTGTCGCAGGCCCCGTCGTGCAGCACGGGACCGACGACCGGGGTCCCGCCCCGGCGGAGGATGTCCACGGCTTCCAGGCCCTGGCGCGCCGGCACGGTCACCAGGTCACAGGGCTCGGCGTGCGGGGCACTGGCGTCCGGGGTGGGTGCGTGCCGTGCGGTCGACTGCGATCCGATCTCCAACAAGGGACCCCTCCTTGCTCCGAGAAGACACGTTCCGTCTCTCCGCATGGTTCAACGCCCGTGCGTGTCAACGGCTACGGCGGCACGCCGCCGCAAAGGATGGCAGTTCATGGCAGATCGCGAGCGAGATATCCGATTTATGGCAAAACCCAGCGTGTGTGCCCGGACACAGCAGGTACGTTCTTGCCCGGCCGGAACACCGGCAGCACAGGAGAGGGCTCGGCCATGGCGGTGTCAGGGGCAGTTCCCAATCTCGCCTTCCGCCGACTCCGCGGACAGCACTCGCCGGCGGAGTTCGCCGCGGCGGTCCGGCGAGCGGCACGGGAGATCGGCGAGCGGGTCGCGTGCGACGCCCGCTACATCGGGCGCGTGGAGGCGGGCGAGATCCGCTGCCCCAACTACGCGTACGAGCGGGTGTTCCTGCACATGTTCCCCGGCCTCTCCCTCGCGGACCTGGGCTTCTCGGCGCGGGAGACGGTACGCGGCCGACGCCCGGCCGTCTCGGCCGGGGCGCCCCCACCCGCCATCACGACCCGGAACGATGAGGAGAGCGACGTGCTGCGTCGCGCATTCATGACGAGCGGCACCGTCACCGTGGCGGCCGCCTCGCTGGGACTCGGCGGCACCGCCGTCGCGATCCCCGCCCCTCGCGGGGCCCACAGGATCGGCGAGGCCGAGGTCCGCGCCGTCGAGGACGCCGTACGGCAGATCCGGCTGCTCGACGACCGGCACGGCGCCGACGGTCTGTACAAGGCGGCCGCCCAGCCGCTCCGGGCGGCGTACGCACTGCTCGACGCGGGCACGACGGCCCGCCGCTCCACCGAGGACCGGCTGCACGCCGGCGCCGGCGAACTCGCGATCTCCGTCGGCTGGCTGGCCCACGACTCCGGCCGCTTCGACGACGCCCGCTCGCACTACGCGGAGGCCCTCGCCACCGCGCGCGTGGCGGGCGACGCCGCGCTGGAGGCGCACGCCTTCTGCAACACGTCGTTCCTGGCCAGGGACGCGGGACGGTACCGGGAGGCGGTCCGCGCCGCCCAGGCCGGTCTGCGGGCGGCCCAGCCGCTCTCCTCCGACCGGCTGCTCTCCCTGCTCTCCCTCCGGGAGGCGGGGGCCTGGGCGGGAATCGGCGACCGGTCCGCGTGCGAGCAGGCCCTCGGCCGCGCGCACACCCACTTCGCCCGTGGGCAGAGCGAGGGCGACCCGGAGTGGATGACGTTCTTCGGGGAGCCGGAGCTGGAGGCGCTGGAGGCCCACTGCTGGTCGGCGCTGGGCGACTGGGGCCGCGCGGCCCGCCACGCCCATCGCGCGACCGTCCTCCAGAACCCCCACTTCGCGCGCAACCTCGCCCTCTACCGCGCCCAGCTCGCCAGCAACCTGGCCCACGCCGGCCGTCCGGACGAGGCGGCGGCGGAGGCGCGGCGGGTGGTGGACTCACTGGGCGACGTCCAGTCCTCCCGCATCCGCCGCATCCTCACGGACACGAGCCGGGTCCTCGCGGCCACCCGCTGAATCCCCCGACGGCGGTCCGGGGGCCCGACGCCGGGAGCCGCCGAGCGCCGAGCGCCGAGGACCGAGCGCCGAGGACCGTACGGGCTCCGCGGTGCGGCCGTACGCCTCAGACGCCCGCGATCCGGGGGCGGCCGTACGCCTCAGACGCCCGCGTTCCGAGGGCGGCCGGACTCGCGGCGGCCAGGACTCCGAGGCGCCCCTACTCCAGGTGGCCCGTGTCGTTCCAGCGGGCCAGGGCGGGCTTGCCGTACATCCAGCCGAGGACCGACAGGCTCGTCGGGTCGAGGCCGATGCGGGCGCCGAACGAGACCTCCTCGCCCAGCCAGCGCGCCGCGAGCGTACGCAGGATGTGGCCGTGCGCGAAGACCAGCACGTCCCGGTCCTCCGACCGCGCCCACTCCACCACCTCGTCCACCCGCGCCCCGACCTGCGCCAGGCTCTCGCCCTCCGGCGCGGCGTCGCGCCACAGCAGCCAGCCGGGCCGGATCGCCTGGATCTCGGCCGGGGTCAGCCCTTCGTACGCCCCGTAGTCCCACTCCATCAGCGCGTCCCACTCCCGCGCCCGCTCGCCGAAGCCGGCGATGTCGCAGGTCTCACGCGCGCGTACCAGCGGGCTCGTGCGGACCTCCACCTCCCGCAGGCCGTTCCACGGCCCCCGGTGCAGCCGCTCGCCCAGCAGCTTGGCGCCGCGCCGGCCCTCGTCCAGCAGCGGGATGTCGGTCCTGCCGGTGTGCCGGCCACTCAGCGACCACTCGGTCTGGCCGTGCCGGGCGAGCAGGATGCGCGGTGCCATGAAGGCTCTCCAAGGGTTCACGTATCAGGTGCACCTCCATCATCCCGCACATGAATTCGCGGCGTCGCCCGGGCGACGCGGACGGCCCGCCCCCCGCCCGCGAGGTGGTCCGGGAGCGCCGTCGGGCCGGAACCGCGACCGGATGTCAGTGGCGGATGGGAGACTTCCGCGGGTGAGCGCATCCCTGGACGGCGGAGCTCCTCTCCCTCCGCAGACGACACGACGGCATGGGGCCTCCCCCGCTCCGGTGAAGCCGAGAGTGTGGGAGAGACTCGCCGAGTTGCGCGGTCCCGCCGTGGTGCCGCACCCGCTGGACGCGCGGGCACTGGCGGCGCTGGCCGCCAACCCCGGCTGTCGGCGGCGCGCGCTGCTCGACGGGGCCGGGGTGGACAAGTCCGCGCTCGCGGCGAAGCTCGGCTCGCCGGCCGCCTTCGGTCGGTCGCAGTTCGCCTTCATGCGGGGCAACGCCTTCGAGGCTAAGGTCAAGGCGGACGGCGGGCGCGAACTGCTGCGGCTGCTCGGCATCGATGACCCCGGTGCGGCCCTGGTTCCGGACCTTGCGGCGGCCGGCCCCGAGGGGCGTGCGGCCCGCACGGCGCTCGCGCTGCGCGAGGCGACCGCCGCCGGTGGGTGGGCGCTGCTCGACCACCCGATGCTGGCCCTGGAGGTGGCGGGCTCCCCCGCCTATCTGGAGCCCGACGCCGTGGTGGTGCACCCCGACGGCCGGTGGACGGTCGTGGAGATCAAGTCCTTCCCGATGATCGACGGTTCCGCCGACGCCTCCAAGGTGGGCGCGGCGGCCCGCCAGGCGGCGGTGTACGTCCTGGCCCTGGAGCGGATCGCGGCGCTGACCGAAGGCGCCCAGGTGGTGCACAGCGTGCTCCTCGTCTGCCCGAAGGACTTCTCCAACCTGCCGACGGCCTCGGTCGTCGACGTACGCAAGCAGCTGTCGGTCACCCGCAGGCAGCTCAACCGGCTCACCCGGATCGAGGACATCGCGGCCGCGCTGCCCGACGGCGTCACGTTCGACGTGGAGGCCTGTTCGGCGGACGAGCTCACGGCGGCGGTGGAGTCGGTTCCGCACGCGTACGCGCCGGAGTGCCTGTCCGCCTGCGAGCTGGCCTTCCACTGCCGAGAGCGGGCCAGGGCCGCGGCCGCGGTGGAGACACTGGGGCGTTCGGTACGAGGCGAGTTGGGCGGTCTGACCACGATCGGTGCGGTCCTGGCGGCGGCCCGCGGCGAGGAGGGCGACGCGGAGGACCCGACGGTCGAGGCGCTCCGCCGGGCCCAGGCCCTGCGCGCGGAGGCGCTGGCGGGCGCGCCCGCACGGACTGCGGGGGCGGTCGTCGAATGCCCCTGCTGAGCACGAGGCCGGCGCACGGTACCGGACGAGGAGGCTCCTCATGTCGCTGATCTCCACCCTCGCCCGGCTGGAGGCCGTCGAGTCCGGGCGGGCGCAGCCGCTGGCCACGGTCCGGCACCGGCATGTGGCCGACCGTCCGCTCGTTCTCGTACCGCTGACCACGGCCGGTGAGGCGGGCGCCCCGCTCGGCGCGCTGGTCGGGACCGACCGCGAGGAGCCCCGGCTCCTGGTCGTCGCCCAGCCGCGCGACCGGGATCTGCGGTTCGCCTTCCTCGCCGACCTGGCCGAGGAAGTCCTGCCGTACATCGACTCGTTCACCGACGTGGTCGAGGCGGAGAGTGGGGGCGCCTCCCGGCCGAAGGCCGGGGGAGAGACCGCCCCGGAGACCGGGAAGAAGGTCGAGGTCGAGGTCGAACTCTGCGCGGACGCACCGCAGGTGATCGTGCCGAGCCGGGCCGGCATCGAGTACGTACGGCTCCTGGGGCGGTCGATGCGCTTCCGCCGGACGGCGGAGCAGGACCCGGAGACGCCGTTCCCCGCGCCCCCGCGCGTGCCGCTGCTCGGCCGCTGGCTGACGCACTTCGGCGAGCGGGCCCGCGTGCCCGGCTCCTCGCTGCTGCTGTCGGCGACGGACCTGCTCAACCGGCACTGGGCGACGGGCCAGTCCTCCCTCGAGGACCAGCACCTCGGCGCGCTTCTGGCCTGGATCGACCCGTATGACGACGAGCCGGGCGCCGAGGGGGCGCTCCGCGCCGAACTCGGCCGGGACCGCGCGGGGCAGCTGCTCTGCCCGCCCGCCGGTCCCTCGACCGACCCGGCCTTCGACAACCGGCTGCTCGCGCCCGCCATCGAGCGCTTCGACCGGGCCCGGCAGGCGCTGGCCTCGGCCGAGGACGGCGAGAGCGCCGACGAGCGGCTCGGTGAACTGCACCGCGCCGAGCGGGAGATCCGTCGGCTGATCGTCTCCCAGCTGAAGCCGACGTGGGACGCGGTCTGGCGCGCCGTCGACCTGCTGCGGGAGCTGCCCGTGGGAGCCCGGGTGGCGGACCGCTGGACCCGCGACCGCTGGTCGTTCACCGGTCATCGCGACCGGGTCACGGCCGGCGAGCCGCCGCAGCCCCGCCGCGACGACGCGGTCACGGCCGCGCGGAAGCTGGCCGCGCGTGAGTCCGCGCAGGGCCAGCTGGAGGCGCAGGAGGCCCTCGACGACCCGCTGGTCCTCGCGGGGCGGCGGCTCGCGGGCGAGGCGTTCGTCGCGGAGGTGGCGGAGGTGACGATGACCTGGTCGGAGTCGAAGCGCCCTTCGCCGCGCCCGCTGCTCACGGTCCGTACGGACGACCGCCCGCACCTGGGCGCGGGCGTGAAGGTGTACCGCTCGCTCGGAGGCAAGCCGCAGACCGCGGAGTTCGTACGGCAGGAGGAGGACGGCTCGCTCGTGCTGCGGATCACCGACCGGATGGGCCGCTCCAGGGAACCCGCGGAGGGCTCGGTTCCGGAGAAGGGCGAGCGGATCGCCTGGACGCTCTTCGAGCACGACCAGCGGGTCGGCGCCAAGCTGCCCGACCCGGAGGAGACGCCCTGGACGCATGGTGGACCTCCGCGCTCCGACGCCGCCGAACCGCCAGACGCCGTCACGCCGGAGGACCTGCTGTGAGCACCGATGTCTTCGACCCGTCCGCGGAGGCGGCGCGGGCCACGGCCGCGATCCTGGCCGACACCCTGCACGGGGACGCCCGGGGCGTCGTCGTGGACTCACCGCCGGGCGCGGGCAAGTCGACGCTCGTGGTCCGTGCCGCGCTCGAACTGGCCGAGGCGGGGAGGCCGTTGATGGTCGTCGCGCAGACGAACGCCCAGGTGGACGACCTGGTGCTGCGGCTCGCGGAGAAGCGGCCGGACCTGCCGGTGGGGCGGCTGCACTCCAACGACAGCGATCCGTACGACAAGGCGCTCGACGAGCTGGAGAACGTACGGAAGTCGCCGAAGGCGGGGGAACTCGCGGGGCTTCCGGTGACGATCTCGACGTCCGCGAAGTGGGCGCACGTGAAGAACGTCGAGCCGTGGGCGCACGCGATCGTGGACGAGGCGTACCAGATGCGCTCGGACGCGCTGCTCGGCGTGGCGGGGCTCTTCGAACGGGCGCTGTTCGTCGGTGACCCGGGGCAGTTGGACCCGTTCTCGGTGGTCGGCGCGGAGCAGTGGGCGGGCCTGGCGTACGACCCGTCGGCGAGTGCGGTCTCCACTCTCCTGGCGCACAACCCTGAGCTGCCGCAGCACCGGCTGCCGGTGTCCTGGCGCCTTCCGGCGTCGGCGGCGCCGCTGGTGTCCGACGCGTTCTATCCGTACACCCGGTTCCGCAGCGGCACGGACCACGGCGACCGGCGGCTGACGTTCGGGGTGCCGTCGGACGGTTCGGGCCCCGACCGGGTCCTGGACGAAGCAGCCGAGTCGGGCTGGGGCATGCTCGAACTGCCCGCCCGGCACACGCCGCGTACGGACCCGGAGGCGGTCGGGGCGGTGGCGCTGGTGGTGCGCCGGCTCCTGGACCGGGGTGGCGCGGCGGTCAGCGAGCGGGGGCCGGACCCGGTCCCGCTGACCCCGGAGCGGATCGCGGTCGGCACGGCCCACCGCGACCAGGCGGCGGCGGTCCGCGCGGCGCTGGCGGAGCTGGGGGTCACGGGCGTGACGGTGGACACGGCGAACCGCCTCCAGGGCCGGGAGTACGACGTGACGGTCGTCCTCCATCCCCTGTCGGGCCGCCCGGACGCCACGGCCTTCCACCTGGAGACGGGCCGCCTGTGCGTCCTGGCCTCCCGCCACCGCCACGCCTGCATCGTGGTCTGCCGCGCGGGCGTCGCCGACCTCCTGGACGACCACCCCTCGACGGAACCGGTGCAACTGGGCGTGACGGTCAAGTTCCCGGACGGCTGGGAGGCCAACCACGCCGTCCTCTCCCACCTCTCCGAACACCGCGTGACCTGGCGGCCCTGACCAGCCAGCCCGACCCCCCACCCCGCCGGACGGAGTCCGGCACCCGCCGGAGGCGGGCGAGGGACACGCCCCCGGACGGCTGGGAGGCCAACCACGCCGTCCTCTCCCACCTCTCCGAACACCGCGTGACCTGGCGGCCCTGACGGGTCAGGCGGTCGTGGGGGTGGGGCGCGTGATCGCGGTCGCGTGGGCGAGGAGATCGTCCACCGACCACTGGTCGTCGGCGTGCTCGCCGTACTTCACAGCGGCGATGCGGCCGTCCGGGGCGATCAGGAAGTCCGCGGGCAGTCCGAGCCGGCCGCCGCGCGGGTTGCGTACCGGCGGGCGTTCCCGGCCGCGCAGCATCTCCCATGTGCCGAGCAGCACGGCCCGGGCGATGGGCCCCCACGCGCGCGGGGAGAGCAGCGACCGGGGCGAGGACTCGACGCCGAACTCCGCGTAGAGCCGCTTGTCGGGGTCCGCGACGACCGCGAACGGCAGCCCGTCGAGGTGCGGATGGAGCTCCTCGGGGGGCGAGTGGAAGACCACGACCTCCCGGATGCCCGCCTCCTCGATCTCCGCATGCCTGCGCACGAACGACCGCAGGTGGAGGTGGCAGATCGGGCAGCCCGCGAAGCGGCGGAACTGCAGATGGACGAAACAGTCGGGGTCCGGCACGGCGACCGGGGGACCGAGGACCGGGTCGATCGTGCGGGCGGGAACGGGCGCGCCGGGCATGAGCATGGACGACCTCCACGTAGGCGTACGGCGTACTCCTAACAGCGTAGGCGTATGGCGTACGCTGTCAACCCGTGCCCCGCCCTCGCTCTCTCACCCCGGAACAGCTCGCCGCCGCCGCGCTCGCCGTCATCGACCGCGACGGGCTCGCGGGCCTGTCGATGCGCACGGTGGCCAAGGAACTCGGCATGAGCACGATGGGGCTCTACCGGTACGTGGCCGACCGCGACGAACTCGAAGGACTCGTCGTCGAGCGCGTCCTGAGTTCCGTCGACCCGACCCCGCCCGCCGCCGACACGCCCTGGCGGTCACGGATCGAGGTCATGGTCCGGCGTCTGCGCGACAGCGTCGGCGCGCACCCCGCCGCCGTCCCGCTGACGGTCACCCACCGGCACCGGCTGCCCGGGTTGCTGCGCTGGTCGGAGTCGGTGCTCGGACTGCTCGCGGAGGCCGGCATCGACGGCGAGCGGCGCGTCGTGGCACTGCGCGGCCTGATCTCGTACGTCGTCGGGGCGATCCAGCTCGAACACCTCGGGTCCCTCGCCGGCGCCGGGACGACCGCGATCGCCGAACTGCCCCGGGACCGCTTCCCGTACATGACGGAGGCAGCCCGCCATGCCCCCGGCATCGACGCCGAGAGGGAGTTCTTCGGCGGCCTCACCGTCTATCTCCGCGGCCTCGACGGCTGACCGCCGCCCGCCCTCTTGCGCGAAGCGGGACAATGGAAGACGGCCCGGGTGTCCGGGCCGCGTGTGTGCGAGGAGGAGAAGGACCATGGCGGAATCCGCGGAGCGGAACGAGCAACGACGACTCCGGCCCGCGCCGCTGATCTTCGAGCCCGCCGAGGCGACCGCGGACCCGGAGCACTTCTTCGACCTGGAGTCGATCGAGGACCCGCGTGAGCTGCTGGCACGCGCGACGGAACTGACGCTCGCGTTCCGCGCGGCGACGGACCGGGCCATCGAGTACCAGGCGATGGCGGCGGCCCAGCTCGCCGACCCGCGCCGCTTCGACCGCCTGACCGCGGCGGACGTGGCGGAACGGGCGGAGTGGACCGAGGACTACGCACGCCGCATGATCGACTTCGGCCACGACCTCCTCCGCGCGACCACCACCCCGACGGACGACTGACCCGAGTCCGGGAGGGTTCCGGCGTGCCGGTTCTCGGCGACGGCTCGCCGGGCTTCGGTGGCGCTTCGGGCTCAGCGGCGGCTCACCAAGGGGCTTCGAGGGGGCGCTCCGACGCTCGACGGTGGCTCGCCGGGGGGCTTCGGGGAGCGCTTCGGGGGCGCTTCGGGGCTCCGCGGGGCGCTTCGGCGGCATGGGGCGCCGGGGCACTGGAGCGCGTCGGGGGCCTGGGGGCCGACGCTCGCGCCCCCGTTCGCGCCATGCGCCCCCGCCATCGGCGGGTGGCATATGCCGGGGCGAAAGATACTCCCCTCGCACCACCCTTGTCCGGGTTTCCGGCAACACGTGGAAACCTCTCCGTCACCGCCGGTACACCTGACGTCATGAGTGCATGGCTGCGAGACGAGACTCCCCTGAGCCCCGCCCAGAGCGACGCCGATGAACGGCGGACGGATCGGGACGAGATCTTCCGGTTCCTCCGGGACGGGGACGACCGGCGCCATCACTCCGCGCACGTCACCGCAGCCGGCGCCGCCTGGCTCGCCTCCGCCACCGCGTATCCGCGCTCCACGCTCGCGCTCTGGGAGTCCCGCCCCGCCGCCCCCGCCGTCCTCCCCTGCGGATCCGTCTTCGACGTCGTCAACGTGGAGCCGATCTTCGGGCGCCGGATGCTCGACCGGCTCTGGGCCGAGGGCCCGGGCTCCGGGCCCGTCGCCGTCCACCGGGGACGGATGCTCCTCTTCGCCGCGGCCGGCACCGCCCAGCGGTTACCGGCCCTGCTGCACTGGGAGGAGTGGGGTGACACCGTTCCGCTGCCGCTCTGCCACGGCACCGGCGACGCCGTGACGATCCCGCCGCTGACTCCGCCGAGCGCCTCCGGCCCCCGCTGGGTGGTCGCCCCCGACACCCGGCACCCCTGGCTGCCGGGCCCCGAGGTCATGCTCTGGGCCTGCGTCCGGGCGGCCCGCACCACCTCCGCCGCCGACGTGCGGATATCGATTTTTCCTCCCGCCGATCAGGATGCTAAGGTCTACGACGTCAGCAGGCGCCGCTAGCTCAGTTGGTTAGAGCAGCTGACTCTTAATCAGCGGGTCCGGGGTTCGAGTCCCTGGCGGCGCACAGACGGAGAAAGCCCCTCGCGCAAGCGAGGGGCTTTCTCGTTGTCGGGGTCCCCGTCGGCTACAGGGACGGCTGCGGCACCGTCACCTTCACCGTCCACGCCCCCGTCGGCGTCCGGTCCGCGACCTCCACCCGTGTGCCGTCGCCCGGCACCGTGAGCGTCTCGCCCACGGCCAGCGGCGCGTCCGCCAGCGGCGGGTACACAGAGCGGTCCCAGCAGGCCTCGGTCCGCGGATGGGCGTCCACGACCTCGATCGGCCCCTCGCCCGACGCCGCCTCGTTCCGTACGCGGTAGATCAGCACGCCCTCCTTGCAGGTGTCCTGGTCGTTGCCGGTCGAGCCGCGCGCCTCGATCGCCAGCGCCGTGCCGGGCCCCGTCCGTACGACCGCGAGCCGGTTGCCGAGCGTGCCGCCGGGCACCGGGGCCGCCGCCAGCGGCTCCAGGCTGAAGAGACGGGAGCCCGGTCCCTGCACGCACACCACCTGGTGCCGCTCCAGCCAGCCCAGCTTCCACTTGTGCCAGCCGAAGGGCTCGGGGGCGAGACCGAACTGGCTCCCCATGACGTCCCAGTCCCCCACATGGGTGTCCCAGTCGCCCTTGCCGTCCATCGGCCGGTGGTAGAGGTCCGGCAGGTCGAAGACGTGCCCGGTCTCGTGGGCCAGCACGTTGCGGTCCGGCGGGTGCCGCTCGAAGACGGTGACGACCCGCTTGATGTCCTTGCCGTCGGCCCTGACCGGACGCTCCAGGTTGACGACCTTGGTGGCGTCGGAGTCCACGCCCGGCGCGTCGGGGTCGGCGACCAGATAGACGATGTCGTACCGCGAGAAGTCGACCTTCTTGTCGGCCGCCGCGACGGCGTCGCGGAGATACGCCGTCCGCTTCGCCGCTTCCCAGTCACGCCGTATGGCGTACGACGTCGAGGCCTTCGGCATCGCGGTCCACTCCGGCTGCGCGTCGGCGTGGAGCGCGAAACGGCCGTAGGACGCCCTCCGGAAGAAGTCGCTGGTGCCGGGGAAGTGGTCGGCGGCCAGTTCCGCGGGGGCGGTCAGCGGGGTGGAGTCGGGGAACGACAGGAAGATCATGACCGCGTCGAGCGAGCGGACGGGCTGGGGGTAGGCGCCGTTCCAGGTGTCCAGGCCCAGGGAGTGGTGCGCGGTGGTACGGGGCAGGGCGCACGGCCCGGCCGAGGGGGCGCCCACCGCCGGGCCCGCGACGAGCCCCGTCGCGGCGAGTGCCACGAGCGAGGTGAAGGCCGCGGCGGAGGCACGAAGTCGCGTGCGTTCCACTCCCCCGGGTGGCTGCTGACCCCTCACGTGGACCTCCGGCTTCCGAATACGGGACACCCCACCCACCTTGTGATGGTTTGCGATGTTTCGCACTTTTCCGCTGCCCCAGTCGGGTGAGGGCGCGACATGGCGTCGACACGACACGCGCCTTCAATGGCTCACGGAACGTCACAATCGGTCAGGCCCTCCTCGTCCCGCGTCAGACCCGCGCAGAAACGATCGGCCGGATGGTCTCGGGGAGAGGCTCAGGGCCTCCGCGGGGCCGGGGGGCGCCCATGAAGCTGGAACGGCCCCGGGGCCAGCCTCTATGATCGGCACACTTTCCTTGGCCGACCCACCCCGACCACGTCTCTTACGGCCCGACTGCACTACGGGAGCGAGCGGTGAGCGGAACCCCCGAAGGACCGGTGCACGCCCAGCTCTCGCCCGCACGGGAGCCCGCGCCTCCGATCACGGAGCGTCACGACGAGCTTCCGGCCGACGCGGAAGCCACGGCACTGGCAGAACTCCGCGACCACCGCGCCGCCTTCCGCGTCGCGCAGCTCGCGATGGCCGTCGTCGACCAGGACGGGCTGGTCGTCTCCGCGAACGACGCTCTCGGCACCCTCTTCGGCACGGAGGCCGGCGCCCTGCGCGAACAGGCCGCCGCCGACCTCGTCGACCTCGCTTCGGACGGCCGCACCTGGCACGCGTACCGCGAGGTGCTGCGCGGCCGCCGCTCCCGCTTCCGCTGCACCCGCCGGCTCAAGCACCCCGACGGGCGCTCGCTGTGGGCCGAGGTCACCGTCACCCCGGTGCCCGACAGCCCGCGGGTCCTGCTCTCCGTCGCCGACATCAGCGACCGGCGTGAGCTGCAGGCGCGACTGCGCCATCTGCAGATGCACGACCCGGTCACCCGACTGCCCAACCGCACACTGTTCTTCGAGCGGCTGTCGGCGGCCCTGGAGGCGGCGGCCTGTCTGGACGAGGAGTCCCCGGACTTCCGCGCCCACCCGTCGCACCCCTCGTACGAGTCGTACTCGTCGTACGAGTCACACCAGTCGTACGGGGATGGCGGAACAGGGCGGATCGGTCTCTGCTACCTCGATCTCGACGGCTTCAAGGCCGTCAACGACACGCTCGGGCACCGGGTCGGCGACCGGCTTCTCGCCGCCGTGGCCGCCCGGCTGACGGAGTGTGCGGACAACGACGGCTACACGCGGAGCGGCGGACACCTGGTCGCGCGGCTCGGCGGCGACGAGTTCGCCATCCTCGTCGAGGACTCCACCGGCACGGAACAGCTCGCCGATCTGGCGCAGTCCGTCCTCTGCGCGCTCCAGCGGCCCTTCGACCTGGCCGGGCAGCGGCTCTCCGTCTCGGCCTCGATCGGGGTGGTGGAGCGGGGCGCCCGCGGTACGACCGCGACGGGGCTGATGCAGGCCGCCGACACCACGCTGTACTGGGCGAAGGCCGACGGCAAGGCGCGCTGGACCCTCTTCGACCCCGAGCGCAACGCGCACCGGATGACCCGCCAGGCGCTCTCCTCCACCCTCCGCCCGGCCGTGGAGCGCGGGGAATTCGCGCTGGAGTACCAGCCGCTGGTCGGGCTCGCGGACGGAGCGGTGCACGGAGTGGAGGCGCTGGTGCGCTGGAACCATCCGCAGTTCGGCACGCTGGCGCCGAATCGGTTCGTCGGGATCGCCGAGGAGGACGGCTCGATCGTCGAGCTGGGGCGGTGGGTGCTGCGCACGGCGTGCACGCAGGCCAGGCAGTGGCAGACGGACCATCCGCGTGAGCGGCCGCTGTTCGTGAGCGTCAACGTGGCCGTACGGCAGGTCTGGGACTCCGACCTGGTGGCGGATGTCGCGGGGATCCTGGCGGAGACCGGTCTCGCGCCGCATCTGCTCCAGCTGGAACTGACCGAATCCGCGGTGATGGGCTCGGCGGGCCGCCCGCTCCAGGCGCTCCAGGCACTGAGCGACATGGGTGTGCGGATCGCCATCGACGACTTCGGTACCGGGTACTCGAACCTGGCGTATCTGAGCCGGCTCCCGGTGTCGGTGCTGAAGCTCGACGGATCGTTCGTCCGCGGCTTCCAGGACGAGGCGCACGCCAACCCGGCGGACGAGCTGATCGTGGAGGCGCTGGTGCAGTTGGCCCACCGGCTGGGCCTGACGGTCACCGCCGAGTGCGTCGAGACCTCGGGTCAGGCGACCCGGCTGCGGCGTATCGGCTGCGACACGGGGCAGGGCTGGCTGTACTCCCGCGCGGTGGCCGCGGACCGTATCGCCGAACTGATCGGCACCTCGCCCCTCCCGGTCTGAGCCGGCCCGGCCCACCGGCATGGAACTGCCCCCGGCCGGAGGGACATCCGGGCGGGGGCAGCGGTCATGTGATGCGGGCAGTGGTCACGTGGTGCTCAGCGGGGTGCCGCCGGGCGCGGCGCCCCGCTGAGCGGTCGGGGGGTGGTGGGCCGGAGACCCTCAGCAGGCGCCCTGGTCCTTCCAGACGCCCCACTCGCCGGTCGTGCCCGGCGTCTCGTTCTGGGTCCACCACTGGGCGAGCCACCTGCGGCCGTCGTGGGAGACGACCGTGCCGCCGGTGTAGACCGTGCCGGCCACGTACGCCGGGACCGAGCCGCAGCCCGTGGGCGGGGTGGTCGTGGGCGGGGTGGTGGGCGGGGTGGTCGTGGGCGGGGTGGTGGGCGGCGTGGTCGGCGGGACGGTGGTGCCGCCGAGGGCGTCGCTGATCTGGTTCAGCAGCGTGATGTCGTCGTCAAGGCCGAGGAGCGAGTACATCATCGCGCCGCCCAGGCCGCGCTGCTTGCCGTAGTCCACCCGGGCCTGGATGGACTGCTGGTTCAGGCCGGTGAAGAACTCGCCGTCCTTGTAGAAGTACGAGGACTTGGCCTGGTCGTCCCAGAAGGTGGTCGCCGCGTTGTCGACGATGCCGCCGAGCTCCTTGTAGTGGGCGATACCGGCCTGCTGGCTGAGCGGACGGGCGGCCGAACCGCCGGTCGCGGACTGGGCGAGACCGTTGGCGCTGCCCGCCGGGACGCCCTTCCAGCCGCGGTAGTAGAACTCGTAGCCCAGCGTCAGTTTCTCGGCCGGGAAGCCGCCGGCGATGCCGTAGGCCGGCTTGCCGTCGATCCAGGAGTCGATCGCGTTGTCGATCGAGTACTTCTCGGTGCCCGGCGCGATGGGGTCGGTCGGGTCGTTCGAGCCGGAGTGGAGCGGGGACTGGTGGTACGTCGGCCCGTCGCCGTCCCAGGCGCCGTGCATGTCGTACGTCATGATGTTCGCGTAGTCGAGGTACGCGCCGATCTTGTCCGTCTCGATGTGCTTGATCTTGTCCTGGCCGGCCGGGAGGGCCGCGGTCAGCATGTACTTCTTGCCGCCGTTGGCCGCGCCGTACTCGTCGAGCTGCTTGCGGAACTCGGCGAGCAGGAGGGTGAAGTTCTGCTTGTCCTCGGGGCCGTAGTGGTTGCCGAGGTGGCCGCCCTCGGAGCCGGGGTACTCCCAGTCGATGTCGATGCCGTCGAAGATGCCCGCGGCGGTGCCCTCGCCGCCGAAGCCGCCCTCGACCGGCAGGTTGCCCTTGAGGTACTGGTCGATGCAGGACGAGACCAGCTTCTTGCGGCTGGCGTCCGTCTTCGCGGCGTCGTGGAAGTACTTGGAGTAGGTCCATCCGCCGAGCGAGATGTTGATCTTCAGGTGGGGGTACTTCGCCTTCAGCTCCTTGAACTGGTTGAAGACGCCCACGATCGGCTGGTTCCAGGTGTCGGCCACGCCGTCCACGCTGTCGGCCGCGCTGAAGGACTTCTGGTAGTCGGCGTAGGAGTCGCCCGCGCCGTCGCCCGCGTTGGGGTTGTTGTCGTCACCGGCGGCCTTGTTGGCCATGAAGCAGGTGAGGTCGGTGGGGTGGATGTTGCCGAACGAGTAGTTGATGACGTCCAGCTTGCTCGCGATGCCCCGGGTGTCGAGGTGCTTGGGATAGAAGGCGTTCCCGTACACGCTCCACTGGTCGTAGTACGCGATGCGCACGTTGCCGTCGGCGGCTGCGGCGGTGGTCACGGTGTCGGCCGCCTGGGCGGAGCCGAGGCCGACGGTCGCGGCGAGCGCGCCTGCGGCGAGGGCCGTGCTCAGGAGCGCGGCGATCAATGGCTTACGGGGGTGCACGTTCGGCCTCCGAGGGGGTGACGCGAGACGGGAGTTGGTGAAGTGATAACCCCTGCGCAAACAGCGCGTCAATGGTCTGAACCAGATTGAGGACTAGACCAATTAGCTCGCGAAACCCCTCGTCAGAGCGGTGCAGCACAGAACCGAACCGCCCGCCACCACGGGTGACGAGCGGTTTAAGGTTCACTTAGGGGTGCCGGAGCCCAGCGTTCCGGACTGAACCAACCCCCGACTTTCTCAGCCGAGTTCGGGCATGCCGTAGGCGTCCGCGATCAACTCGTAGCTGCGCAGCCGGACATCGCCGCCGTGCGCGTTGGCCGTGATCATCAGCTCGTCGGCGCCGGTCCGCTTGCGCAGATCGTCCAGACCTGTCCGGACCTCGTCCGCCGTGCCGTGGACGATGTTCGCGAGCCAGCTCTCGACGAAGTCCCGCTCCGTCGGACCGAACGGGTACGCCTCCGCCTCCTCCGGCGTCGGGATCAGTCCGGGCCGGCCCATGCGCAGCCGCAGCATCGACAGCGCGCCCGTCATGACCTGGCGGCGGGCCTCCTTCGGGTCGTCGGCTGCGAGTGCGGCGACGCCGATGAGCGCGTAGGGCGCGTCGAGCACCTCGGAGGGACGGAAGGAGTCCCGGTAGAGGTCGAGCGCGGGAAGCGTGTTCTGCGCGGAGAAGTGATGAGCGAAGGCGAACGGCAGGCCGAGCATCCCGGCGAGACGCGCGCTGAAGCCCGAGGAGCCGAGCAGCCAGATCGGCGGGCGCGCGGAAGGCCCCTGCACCGGGCCGGGCACGGCGTGGATCCGGGCGTACGGGTGCCCGTCCGGGAAGTCGTCGTCCAGGAAACGGGTCAGTTCGGCCAGTTGCTGCGGAAAGTCCTCCGCGCCCTCGTTCAGGGTCTGCCTCCGGCGCAGCGCCGCGGCCGTGGCGCCGTCCGTGCCGGGGGCGCGCCCGAGACCGAGGTCGACGCGGCCGGGGGCGAGGGCCTCCAGCGTGCCGAACTGCTCGGCGATCACCAGCGGGGCGTGGTTGGGCAGCATGACACCGCCCGAGCCGAGCCGGATGCGGCGGGTGTGCGCGGCGAGGTGGGCCAGGATCACGGCGGGCGAGGAGGAGGCGACACCGGGCATGGAGTGGTGCTCGGCCACCCAGTGGCGGTGGTAGCCGCGCCGCTCGGCGAGCTTGCTGATCTCGACGCTGGTGGCCAGCGCTTGGCTCGCGGTCCGTCCGCTGCCGACGGTCACGAGGTCCAGTACGGACAGCGGTACGGGCGAGTCCCCGTGTGCCGTGCCCCGAATCGCGTCGCTCACCGTTGACGACCCTTCTGCCCATAGACGTACGTACCGGAGAAGAGAACAGGAGGCTGTCTCCGTTTATTCCGGAGGAATGACCGGTGCGGCTTCGGGTAGCCGCGCGCCCATGCCTCGAACAACGAACCAGATACGGCGACGCACGGTGCTGTGGGGGACGGCCGCCGCCGCGACGACCGCGGCCGCCGGGTGCGCCCGTGTCGCCTCCGGAGACACGCTCGGCCGGCTCAGATCCCAGGGCACCGTCCGCCTCGGCATCGCCGGCGAGGTGCCGTACGGCTACGTGGACGAGCAGGGCGCCTTCACCGGCGAGGCCCCCGAACTCGCCCGGGTGATCTTCGGGCGGCTGGGCATACCCGACGTCCAGCCCGTCGCCACCGACTTCGCCTCGCTCATCCCCGGGCTCGGCTCCCAGCAGTTCGATGTCGTCTCGGCGGGGATGTACATCAACAGGCAGCGCTGCGCGCAGGTGCTCTTCGCCGACCCCGAGTACCAGATGCTCGACTCCTTCATCGTCCGCAAGGGCAATCCGAAGAACCTCCGCTCCTACGACGACGTGGTGCGCTCCAAGGCCCGCTTCGCGACCGGCAGCGGATACGCCGAGATCGCGTACGCGGTGGCAGCCGGGTACCCGGAGAAGGACATCGTCATCCTCCAGGACCAGGTCGCCGGCCTGAACGCGGTCGAGTCCGGCCGCGTCGACGTCTTCGCCGCCACCGCGCTGACCGCCCGCTCGGTGGTGCGCAAGTCCGACAAGGCCGAGGCCACCGAGCCCTTCGCCGCCGTCGTCGACGGGAAGCGGAAGATCGACGGCGGCGGCTTCGCCTTCCGCCGCACCGACGCGGCCCTGCGGGACGCCTTCAACACCGAGCTGCACCGGATGAAGAAGAGCGGCGAACTCTTCCGGATCATGCGGCGCTTCGGCTTCACCAAGGCCGAGATGACCACCCTGACCGCCGAGGAGCTGTGCCGATGACCGCGGGACTCTGGCAGAACTGGGTCCTGCCCGGCATCTGGATCACCCTTCAGCTCCTGGTCGCGTCCGCCGCGCTCGCCGCGGCGGTCGCGTTCACCGTCGGGACCGCCCGTACCCACCGCTCCCCCGTCGTCCGCTTCCTGGCCGCGCTGTACACCGAGGTCTTCCGCGGCACCTCGGCGCTGATCCTCATGTTCTGGCTGTTCTTCGTGCTGCCGCCGCTGGCCGGCTGGCAGCTCGTGCCGATGTGGGCGGCGATCCTCGCGCTCGGCCTCTCCTACGGGGCGTACGGCGCCGAGATCGTGCGAGGTGGCCTGAACGCCGTACCGGAGGCGCAGCGCGAGGCGGGGATCGCGCTCAGCCTGACGCCCTGGCAGCGGCTGCGGCTCGTCCTGCTCCCGCAGGCCGTGCCCGAGATGATCCCGTCCTTCTGCAACCTCCTCGTCGAGCTGCTCAAGGGCACCGCCCTGGTCTCGCTGCTCGGCGTCGGGGACGTGTCCTTCGCCGCGTATCTGGTGCGTCTCGCGACCCAGGAGAGCGGCGGGATCTACACCGTGACGCTGGTCGTGTACTTCGTGATCGCGCTGGTGATCACCCGCTCGATGAAGGCGCTGGAACGGCGCACCAAGGCGAACCTGGGGGTGGTGGCCAAGTGAACTGGGACTGGTCCGCGGTGGTGGACTTCCTTCCGCGCTTCTGGGACGGCCTGCTCCTCACGCTGCAGGTGCTGACGCTCGGCTCGCTGATCTCGTTCACGCTCGGCCTGGTCTGGGCGCTGGGATTCCGGGCCCCCACCAGGTGGGTGCGCTGGCCGGTGCACGCCGTGACCGAGTTCATCCGTACGACGCCCCTGCTCGTCCAGCTCTTCTTCCTCTTCTTCGTGCTGCCGGAGTGGGGCGTGAAGCTCTCCGCCCTGGCCACCGGCACGCTCGCGATCGGGCTGCACTACTCGACGTACACCGCGCAGGTCTACCGGGCCGGCATCGACGCCGTACCGGTCGGGCAGTGGGAGGCGGCGAAGGCGCTCAGCCTGCCGCGCCACCGGACCTGGCTGACGGTGATCCTGCCGCAGGCCCTGCGCCGGATCACGCCCGCGCTCGGCAACTACGTCATCGCGATGCTGAAGGACACCCCGATCCTGGCCGGAATCGGTGTGCTCGAACTCCTGCAGCAGTCGCGGCTGGAATCCGCCGCGACCTTCCAGTACACCGAGCCGCTCACGGTGGTCGGTGTGGCCTTTGTCCTGATCGCGTATCCCGCCTCCCTTCTCCTCCGCACTCTGGAGCGCCGCCTTGCCCACTGACCAGCTCATCCGATTCGAGAACGTCACCAAGCGCTTCGGGGACCAGACCGTCCTCGACGATCTCAGCTTCTCGGTCCGTCCGGGCAAGCACGTCACCCTGATCGGACCCTCCGGTTCCGGCAAGACGACGATCCTGCGGCTGCTGATGACCCTGGAGAAGCCCGACGCGGGGACCATCCGAGTCAACGGCGGGAAGCTGTACCCGGCCGACGAGAAGCACCGGCGGGAGGTGCGGCGGAAGATCGGGATGGTCTTCCAGCACTTCAACCTCTTCCCCCACATGTCCGTGCTGCGCAACATCACCGAGGCGCCGGTACGGAGCCTGGGGAAGAGCCGGGAGGAGGCCGAGGCGCGCGGGCGCGAGCTGCTCGGCATGGTCGGCCTCGCCGACAAGTGCGAGGCCAGGCCCGCACAGTTGTCCGGCGGGCAGCAGCAGCGGGTCGCGATCGCGCGGGCGCTCGCCATGGAGCCGAAGGTGCTCCTGCTGGACGAGGTGACCTCCGCGCTCGACCCGGAGCTCGTCGCGGGCGTCCTGGACCTGCTCCGGGAGATCGCGGCGACGACGGACATCACCATGCTCTGTGTGACGCACGAGATGAACTTCGCCCGTGACATCTCCGACGAGGTCCTGATGTTCGACGCGGGACGGGTGATCGAGTCCGGTTCTCCGGAAAAAATCTTCTCGGATCCGGAGCACGCGCGTACTCGCGAGTTTCTCGGCGCGGTGCTCTGACCTCAGACTCTCTTAAGGTGCTGTGACTCTGGCATATGTCAGGGTGGCGCGCCCCAGCGTATGGGGCTGGGGCGCCGCATCATTCTCGCCAACAGCCGCCCCGAAAAGGGAGCTTGACGGCTATCGTGGTACTGAAGCTTGCGGTCACAACCTGGTAGGGGGAAACCGTGGCGCTGAAGCCCGAGCCCACCGCGCCGTTCCACTCGGTGCAATACGCCCTGCGCGTCCTTGAGACTGTCTCACGGCACGGTGGCGGGGTGACGGACGTCCAGATCGCTCGTGAGACCGGTCTGCCCGTCGCCCATCTGTCGTCGCTGCTGCTGATGCTCCGCCGCGAGGGGTACGTCGAGCAGGTCACCGACGGCGCCTATGTGATCGGCGATTCCCTGGTCCTGCTGGGATCCGGGCTGACCCGGCGCGAGGCGCTGGAGGGCAAGCTCCAGGAGACGCTGACCGAGCTGCGCGACTCCGTCGGCGCGGCGGTGTACATAAGCCGGTACATCGACGGCGAGGTGAAGATCACCCAGTTCGCCGACGGCCCTCGCACGCCCAAGGTCAACGAATGGGTGGACTTCCGCTCGGCCGCGCACGCGAGCGCGGTGGGCAAGTGTCTGCTGACCCAGCTCGACCAGAACGGCCGCAGGGACCACCTCTCGCGCCACAAGATCGCCCGGCTGACCTCCCGGACGATCACCAACGAGAAGGTGCTCTTCTCCAAGCTGGACAGCCAGCCGGCGACCGTCCCGGTGCTCGACCTCCAGGAGTACGCGGTGGGCACCGTCTGCGCGGCGGTGCCGCTGACGGCCGGCGCGGCCGTGGGCTGCCTGGCCCTCTCGCTGCCGATCGAGCACGCCCACCGGCTGCGCTCGGCGGCCGACACGCTGAACCGCAGGGCGGCTCCGGTGGTGCTCTCACTGGCGATCTGAGGCGGTGCGGCACGGATCGTCCCCGGATGTGACCTGGCCCTCACCGGATGGTGGTCGGAACCACGCCTGAGGACCAGGTAGTATTTTCTCTGTCAGCAGGCGCCGCTAGCTCAGTTGGTTAGAGCAGCTGACTCTTAATCAGCGGGTCCGGGGTTCGAGTCCCTGGCGGCGCACAGACGGAAGAAGCCCCTCGCGCGAGCGGGGGGCTTCTTCGTGCTCACGCGCGGAGGTACGTCAGTACGGCCAGCACCCGGCGGTGGGTCTCCTCCGCGGGCGGCAGATCCAGCTTCCCCAGGATGTTGCCGATGTGCTTGCCGACGGCCGCCTCGGTGACGACGAGCCGGCGCGCGATCTCCCCGTTCGAATGCCCCTCGGCGACCAGCCCGAGGACCTCCCGCTCGCGGGGGGTCAGCGCCTCCAGCGGATCACGGCGGCGGCGCAGCAGCTGCCGGACCACCTCGGGGTCCACGACCGTGCCGCCGTCGGCGACCCGGCCGAGCGCGTCCAGGAACTCCTCGATCTGCCCGACCCTGTCCTTGAGGAGGTAGCCGACGCCGGTGCCGTCGCCCGCGTCCAGGAGATCGGCGGCGTAGGTCCGCTGCACGTACTGGCTGAGGACGAGCACGGGCAGCCGAGGACGCTCGGCCCGCAGCGCGACGGCGGCGCGCAGCCCCTCGTCCTGGAAGCCGGGCGGCATCCGCACATCGGTGACGACGATGTCCGGCTCGTGCTCCGAGACCGCCGCGCTCAGCGCGTCCGCGTCGCCGACGGCGGCCACGACCTCGTGGCCGAAACGGGCAAGGAGCCCGATCAGGCCCTCGCGGAGGAGGACGCTGTCCTCGGCGAGGACGACGCGGAGGGCTCGGACAGCGGTCGGCACGGGATCTCCACTCCTAGAACGGTCGGCCCGCCCGGCGGGCTCATGATCGTCAGTGTGCCATCGAGGACGGCGAGCCGGTCGGCGAGTCCGGTGAGCCCGGAGCCGCGGACCGGGTCGGCACCGCCGCGGCCGTCGTCCTCGATGCCGACACGCAGCCGCCCGTCCCCGTACCGGGCGGTGACGCGGGCCTGGGCGGCGCCGCTGTGCCTGCCGATGTTGGCCAGGGCCTCGCAGACGGCGAAGTATCCGGCGCTCTCCACGGCGGTGGGCAGCCGGGGCAGGTCGATGTCGGTGTCGACGGGCACGGCGGAGCGGTCGGCGGCGTCGGTGAGGGCCGCGCCGAGGCCGTAGTCGGCGAGCACCTGCGGATGGATGCCGTGGATGAGTTCGCGCAGCTCGGTCAGGACCCGTCCGGCCTCCGCGTGGGCCTCGGTGAGCAGGTCGGCGAGCGGGCCGGGCGGGGCGTCGAGCCGGGCCAGGCCCAGGGTCATGGTGAGGGCGACCAGGCGCTGTTGGGCGCCGTCGTGGAGATCGCGCTCGATCCGTTGCCGCTCGGCCTCGAAGGCGTCGACGAGCCGGGCCCGGGAGGCGGTGACCTCGCCGATCCGCTCGCGCAGCTCGGCCTCACGGGGTGCGAGCAGCGCCCGGCCGAGGGCGGCACGCGCGCCGGCGAGCGCGGCCAGCGGGTAGAGCAACGCGACGAGGAGGACGCACCCGAGGAGGGCGACGACGAACGCCTGCGGATAGGAGGTGACCAGGTAGGCCTTGACGACCTTGGCCTCCTCGCCGTCCACGGCGAGTTGGAGGGGGGCACTGATCAGGGCGGCGGGCAGCCCGAGGGCGACGGCGAGGACGATCAGGTCGAGCGGCCACAGGACGGTGGCGTGCAGGACGGCGTACGCGAGCTCCCGCCAGGTGGCCTGTTCCCGGACGCGGACACGGAGCCAGGCGGCCAGGCCGGGCGCGTCCGGGACGCGGTGCGGGTCGGCGGCGGGATCGAGGTCGACGAGCCGGAGCCGACGGCGCTCGATTCCGCCGAGGGCGACGCCGGCGAGGAGGAGCAGCGGAAGCCCGACGAGTACGAGGGAGAAGACGACGAGCAGCAGCAGGACGAGCAGCGCGAGCACGCCGGTGAGCACCCCGGTCGCCAGATAGCCGGCGGACCGCCAGGGCCAGACGGTCCGCGGATACCCGGCTCGCGTGAGGGCCTGCCAGGGGGTGGGGGGTGACATGAGGTTCACCGTAGGGGGCGGTCGCGGGCGGGACCATCGGCCCGGTGGGTGTACGGGGGTATGCCTGGCCCTACCCCCGGTGCGATGGGGCCCCTACCCCGGTGGCGCCGGGGTCTGTTCGGCGGCGCCCGGGCCTCGGGGCGAGCGGTCGTGGGCGGCGTAGACGGCCCGGAGTCCGGCGAGGGCGTCCGGCGTCAGTGGCTCGTACGGGCTCCCCGCCGCCGGGCGCCACCAGACCGGGTCCTCACAGAGGAAGGAGTCCCGGCGCAGGGCCACGCGGTGGATCTTGTTCGTGGCGGTCAGCGGAAGCCTCGGGACGACGCGTACGAACCGCGGGGGCATCTTGGTGCCCAGGTCCGGCTGGGCGGCGAGGAAGGCGTCGAACGCGACCGGGTCGAAGTCGGCGCCCCCGGACGGGTCCTCGCGCAGGGCGATCGCCGTCATCACCTGGTCGCCCGCGACCGGGTCGGGTATCGCGTACACGGCGACACCCGCCGCGCGCTCCCAGCGGGACAGGATCTGCTCGATCACCGCCGCCGCGAGGTTCTCGCTGTCGACGCGCAGCCGGTCGTCGTCCCGGCCGGCGAACCAGAGGAATCCGTCGGCGGTCCGGTAGAAGAGGTCGCCGGTCCAGTACCAGCCTCCGCGCGTCCGGGCTGCTTCCGCCTCGGGGTTGCGCCAGTAGCCCTCGAAGGGGTTCCGGCCGCGGTTGACGAGTTCGCCGATCGCCGTGGAGGCGTTGAGGAGCCGGCCGTCGGGCGAGAGGACCGCGGGCGCGCACTCCTCGCCCGTCTCCGCGTCCACCACGGCCAGGTCGTCCCCCGGCGCCGCCCGCCCGATGGCTCCGGTCGGGGTGTCCGGGGTCCGCTGGATCGCCGCGCCGCCCTCCGAGGAGCCGTAGCCCTCCACGAGCCGGGCCCCGAACCGCGCCTCGAAGCGGGCCGCGTCCACGGCCCCCGCCTCGGTACCGAAGCCGAGCCGCAGCCGGTGCTCGCGGTCGTCCGGACGCGGCGGGGTGGCCAGCAGGTACTGGACGGCCCGGCCGACGTACGTGAAGTAGGTCGCGCCGAACTCCCGCACGTCCGGCAGGAAACGGGAGGCGGAGAACCGGTCCCGCAGCGCCACGCCCGCCCCCGCGGCGAGCGCCGGAGCCCAGTCCGCGATGACCGCGTTGCCGTGGAACATCGGCATGCAGACGTAGTGGACGTCCTCGGGCCGTACGCCGAAGTGGGCGACGAGCGAACGGCCGGCGGCAGCCAGCCGGCCCTGGCTGCAGATCGCCGCCTTGGGCGCGCCCGTCGAGCCGGAGGTGAAGTAGAGCAGCATCCGGCTGTCGGGGCGCACGGGGCGGGCCGTGGCCTCTCCGGGCTTGGCGCCCTCGAAGGGGGTCAGCAGCTCCCGGTAGGCGTCCGTGTCGGTCACCAGGACGCGTACGCCCGGCAGGGGAAGACCGTCGAGCAGGGGGAGGTGGGCGCGCTGGGTGACCAGGACGCGGCAGTCGGTGTGGACGATGTCGCGGGCCAGCTCGGCGCCGCGCCGGGTGGGGTTGATGCCGGCGACGGCGGCCCCGGCGAGGGCCGCCGCGCTCAGCCAGAGCGGGAATTCCGGCGTGTTGTCGAGGAGTACCCCGAGGTGCGGCTCGGCACCCCGGGGCAGCAGATCGACGAGGAGCGCCGCCCGCGCGGCGGCTCCGGCGGCGACCTGGTGATGGGTGAGGACCGTGTCCTCCGTCCTCAGCCCGACCCTGTGGTCGCCCCATTGCCGACGCACGAGCTCCGCCACGGTGGGTTCGGTCATGCACCGGACGGTAACTGACGCTACGTCAGAACTGAACATCCGAGCACGCGTAGAACGCGTTCCCGGTGTCCGCGATCGTCCAGACCGCGAGGATGAGATGCCGTCCGGACTTGCCCGCCGGGACGGTCCCGGAGTGCGAGAGCGTGGCCGGGGGCTGTGCGTTGTTGTACGGGACGGTGAGGAACGGCTGGGGATCGAGCGCCGCCCTGGTGAGCTTCTGGCTGCCGTTCCAGCCGTTCTTGGTGATGTAGTACTTGAAGTCGGTGGTGCGGTGGCGGGCGGTGAACTGCCAGCGGAAGGTGTGGCTCTGGCCCGCGGTGAGCCGCGTGGTGGGCCAGGCGCCGCCCCGGGGGTCGTCGAGCTGGGAGAACCGCGAGTTCCCGCCGGCGCAGATCGTGCCGTCGGCGGGTCCGGCGGCCGGGAAGCCCTTGAGGCCCTCGACCGACTGCGGCTCCCACTGGATGCCGCCGCAGTTGGTCACGGTGCCGTTGGCGCAGAGCTTCTGACGACTGATCGGGGAGTCGGTGTACCCGTGGCTGCCGGCACTGCCGGTGGCGAAGAGGGAGGCGCCGGCGACGCCGAGCGCCACCGCCGCCACGCCTATCTTTTTGCGCATGCTGTCACTCCTGGTGAACGTGGGGGAGTTCCGAGCCGTGCTGCACGCGTGCGGGTGGTGCCGTTGCGCTGGTGCTTGTGCTTGTGCGGTAGTGCCTATTCCGGTCTAGACCAAGTACCAGGGTATTGACGGAAGTTGGGCATGTCCATACCAGTCACGCGCCTTCCACGGGCCCGGTGCGGCCGGTGTAGAACGCCACCGTCAGGTCCTTGACCAGCGCCTTGCGCTCGTAGTCGTCCAGCTCGACGAGACCACGCGTGGTCAGCCGGTGGACCACGTCGTCCACGGCGTCCACGACGGAGGTCAGCACGCTGTCACGGTGCTTGGCGTCGATCGCGGCGATCCGGCGGCGCTGCATCGCCGCCGCGATCTCGGGGGCGTACTCGATACGGGTCGGCTGCGCCGAGAACACGTCGATCCCCACCGGGGCGCACTCCGCGGAGATCATCCGGGTCAGCGCCTCGCCGACGGCCTCCGCGTCGCGCAGGGTCGGGGCGTCCTGGTGGAAGGCGTCGGCCGGGAGCTGGGACAGGACCCGGGCCATCGCCGCCTCGACCTGCTCGCGCAGGTACTCCTCGTGGCCGTCGACGCCGAGGGCGGCGCGGACGGTGTCGCGGATGCGCCAGACGACGAGGACGACGACCCGGAGCGCGGTGCCCTTGGCGTCGACCGCGGAGAGCGGCTCGCTGCGCCAGTGGCGGAGGCGGATGTCGACGCGGCGGCGGAGGAGGAGGGGGCTGACCCAGACGAGGCCGGTACGGCGGACGGTGCCGCGGTAGTCGCCGAAGAGGGTGAGGACCCAGGCGTAGCCGACGCGGCCTCGGCCGAGCCCGCCGAGGGAGAAGAGGGTGAGCAGGACGCCGAGGGCGAGGAGGGCCCACTGGCCGAGGTGGATGCCGTGGTACGGACGCGGGGGCAGCCGGAGCATGCGCGTGAGCTGCTCGGGCACGGCCCCGACCCACCAGAGGATGGCGGCGCACCCGGTGAGTGCGAGCACCCCGGCCACGACCCCGATCCACCCGGGCAGCACCGCCCCCTCCCGCTCGACGAGCTTGGGATCGGCGGTGGGGGCGGGACGGGAAGGCTCGGGGCGGGCGGGGGCGGGGATGACGGCCTTGGGGACGGGGGCGGCCATGGCGACGGTGGCGGGCCCGCCGTCGTCGTCGGCGTCGGGCTCCTTCCGGAAGAGCAGGTGTACCGGGATGGAGCCGGTGGTCTCGGCCCCGATCACGTTCTTCCGCCGGCCCCCGGGCCGTACGGCCACGTGCGCCTCGGCGACGACGGGCACGGCGACGACCCCGACGTCACCACGGACGATCCGCCGGGGATCGACCCGCACCCCACCGGGGCGAGGCGCGAACGCTTCGGCCCCTTGGGCGGGGGCGGTCGGGGTTGCTTCGGCGACGAGGGGAGCGCCGGATGTACGGGGGCCGGTCGCGGAGGCGGACGGGTCGGGGAGCGCCGGGCGGGCGGCGGTGAGGCTGGTCGCACCGACCGGGGTACGGGCCCCGGCATCCGCGCCCGGCGCCGCAGGACCGGCGACGGGGGCCGTGACACCGGCAACGGACGAACCGCCCGCCGTACGGGTCCCGGTCGCCCCAGGCCCAGAGGCACCCTGCATACGCGGCCCGATCTCGGAAGCCACCGGGGCGCCGGACGCGTCCGCCGCCGCGCGGGCGGCGGTCGGGCCCGTCACACCGCCCGGCGTACCGGACCCCGCATCCCCGCCCGGCGCCGCAGGACCGGCGACGGGGGCCGTGACACCGGCAGCGGACGGACCGCCCGCCGTACGGGTCCCGCTCGCCCCAGGCCCAGAGGCAACTGTCGTACGCGGGCCGATCTCGGAAGCCACCGGGGCGCCGAGAGCGGACGGCGCACCGGAAACGCCGGAAGCCGAGGCGCCCGGAGTACGCGGGCCGATCTCGGAAGCGCCCGGGGCGGCGGTCGGGCCCGTCACACCGCCCGGCGTACGCGGGCCCGTCGCCGAAGCGGCCGGGGCGGTGGAGGTCGGGGCGGCGGGAGCACCGGGCCCGGAGGTGCCCGGCGTGACCGGCCCCGTCGCGGAAGCAGGCGGGGCGCTGGGCGTACCGGCCGCCCCACTCGCCGTACCCGGCGTCGCCGACGTACGCGACTCGGCGGCCGCATCCGGGCCACGGGCGGAGCCGTTCACGGCGTTCGACGGGCTCCCGGTAGCGACCGGGCCCGCCGGCGCACCCTCAGAAGCCTTCGCGGGAAGGGCGCCTGGGGCGCTTGACGGACCGGCGTGATCCTCGGCGGCGGGGAGGCCCGGACCCTTCGGTTCCGCCGGCCGGGAACCGGGGGCGTCCGCGCCCCGGCCGGTCGAGGGAGCCGGTTCCGTCACCGACGCGTCCACCCTGGGCGCGGCCGTCGGCGCCGAACCGCCCGAGGGCGCCGTGCCCGGCGTCGCACCGCCCGGCGCGACCGGGCCCTGCGGCGCCGACCCACCGGCCCCCGGTGCCGAGCCGTCCGACGCGACCGGAGCCTGCGGGGCCTGACGGTCCGGCGCAGCCCGGCCCTCCGGGGCCGAGGCGGCCGAAGTGGCCGAGGGCGCCTCGGACTTCGGGGCCGGCGGCGCAACGTCCGTAGGGGCCGGGGCCGTCTCCGATGCCGCACCGGCCTCGCCCATCGGCTCCGGTGGACGGGCCGACGGTCTCGGGCCGCGCGGTTCCGACGTCAGGCGGCGGGCCGTGCGGGCCGCGTCACGGCTGGCCGCCGCGCCCGAGTCGGGGTGTGGCGTCGATGCGGTCATGGGGTCCACCTCATGCTCTCGGGGTCATCGGAACAAGCGCCGCCAGGTCTCCGGGCCCGGGTAGCCGTCGGCCGCGCCGCCGCGCCATCCCTGTGCCCGCTGGAACGCCTCGACATTGCGACGGTCCGCCTCGCTCCAGCGCGGACCGGGACCCGACAGGTAGTGCTTGCCGTAGCCCCGCTTCACCAGCTGTTTGCCCAGCTTCTCCACATATGCGTTGGATTGGCCCGGACGGAAGTAGCCACGCCCGGGGAACCCCGCCGCATTCGCGCTCGGACCCCCCGAACCACTCGAACCGCCGATGCTGCGCCCCTTGCCCGTTACCAGCAGGCGCCAGGTGTGCGGCCCGGGCATCCCGTCCGCCTCCTTGCCCTTCCAGCCCTGCGCCCGCTGGAAAGCCGCCGTCGCCTGACGGTCCGCCTCGCTCCAGCGCGGGCCCGGGCCCTGGCGGTAGTACTGCTTGCCGCCGCGCTCGACGAGCAGCCGTCCGAGCCGGGTGACGTGGGCGTTGTTCGCGCCGGGGCCGAACATCTCCGAGCCCGGGTACGCCGTCGGCGTCGCGGTCGGACCGGCGGCGCCCCCCGCGGCTCCACCGCCCCCGACGCCACCCCCGACGCCGCCCCCACCACCGCTGACGCCGCCGACCACGCCCTTGTAGCGGTAGGCCACATAGCGGGCGGAGTCCTTCCAGTACGCCAGCGGCGTCGCCTGCCGTCTCGTACGCGGCTTGGTCTGCTCGTACGCGATGTACGACGTGTGCGTGTAGTCCGTCCAGCCGCCGAAGACCGTGACGTGCGAGCCCTTCGCCGGATTGGCCGGGTTGTGGAAGAGCAGGATGTCGCCGGCCTGGAGGTCGGCCCGGTCGATCCGCTCCCCGAAACGGTCCAGGCTGCCGGTCCACTCGTTGGCGCGCAGGTTCCACACCATCGAGACGTAGCCCGAGCAGTCCTGGCGGTATCCGTCGGACCAGTACCGCTCCATCGAGTACGGGACCTGGGCGTTCACCCACCGCTTGGCGCGGTTGATGATCTCGGTGCGGGTGGTCTTCCGCAGGGACGCGGCGGAGATCTGACTGGTCGTCGGGGTCGCGGCGGGCGACGGCTGCGGACCCAGGCCGGACGCTCCGTGCAGGGGCGCGGCGGCGCCCTGCGGCGTGTCGGGCCCGGGCGCGGCGGCGCCTCCCGCCGCCCCCGCTGCCCCCGCCGTCCCCGCCACGTCCGCTGCCCCCGCCGCCTCCGCAGTGCCAGCCACGTCCGCTGCCCCCGGCGCCCCCGCCGTCGCGTCCGCCGGGGTGACGGGCGCCGTGGAGTCCGGCTGGCGGGCGAGCGCGTCGACTCCCCCGCCGCCGAGGACCACTCCCGCCGCGGTCACCATGACCAGCGCGCGGCGCGCTCCGTGCGCCGCAGGGTGACCGCCCGCCCGCACGGGCAGGCCAAGGGCGAGATCGCGCCGCTGCTGGGCGCAGCCCGCGCAGCCGCAGTCGGCCGCGGGCTCGTACTCCTCGAAGACCGGCACGCTCATGCGAATCCCCTCCACACTCGTCAAGATCTTCTGGCTGGTGCACGGGCGCCAGTGTCTCAACTGTCCGGACATATCGCATTTTGACGGATCGAAGGCCCGATACGACCATCCGACAGGCCGGAAGAGCCACTGCTGGTCGGGAGCACTCTCGGACGTCGGGTAGAGTTACGCAGGTCAGCACGCGCCGCTAGCTCAGTTGGTTAGAGCAGCTGACTCTTAATCAGCGGGTCCGGGGTTCGAGTCCCTGGCGGCGCACGCAGAGTCAAGACCCCCTCACCACTGGTGAGGGGGTCTTGATCGTTCCCGGGTAACCCCCGCCACTCAACCACCCGCCGTGGGCGCCGCGTCGGACCGTGCGCACGCGTCCTCGGACCGTACGGAACCGGCCGATCTCAAGACGTCGCGGAGGTTGTCCGGGTCCGCGGCGGACGCCCGTTCTAGAGTTGCGGAACCCGAACCTCCCGCGGCGGCGCCGGGCTTCTCCCGCAGCCCGTGCGCCCGCGGTCGAGGACCGGCCCGGCCGCCGGGCGCGTGGTCCGCCAGACGGACCCGACGATCAGATGCCCGTCGGCCGGGCCAGGGCCGCCCCCATCCCCTCACCCCCCGGCGGTCACGCGCCGCTCGCCCCCGTGAGGTACGCGGAGACGACGACGTTCGCCGTGTACGTACCGGACTCGCGGTCGAAGGTCCCGCCGCAGGTGATCAGGCGCAGCTCCGCCCGGCCCTCCTCCCGCTGCCCGTACACCTTCCGCGCGTCGAAGCCCTCCCGGGGGAAGACCTGCACGTCGTCCACGGTGAACTCGGCGACCGAGCCGTCCGTGCGGGTCACCCTGACCGTGGCGCCCGGGCGGGCGGAGCTCAGCCCGTAGAAGACGGCGGGCCTGGTCTCGGTGTCGACGTGGCCGACGAAGAGGGCCGCCCCCTCCGCTCCGGGCCGGGTGCCGGTGCCGAACCAGCCGACCGATTCGGGCGTCTCGTACGGCGGCGGGTCCACCGCCCCCGTGGCGTCCAGGCCGCGCCCGACGACCGGCGCCGCGATCCCGAGCGACGGAATCTCGACCCGGCGCGGCTCGGCGGGCTCCAGTGGCGTGTGCGCCGGGGGCAGGGCCGCACCGGCCGGGCGGCCGACCGCCGCCATGTCGCCCGTCGTGGGGGCGGAGGTGCCGCCGGGTCCGTCGGTGATCTCACGGCCCCAGAGCCAGAGCCCGAGCAGGAGGACCGCCCAGGTCGCCCCGGTCAGCATCCGCCCGTTGCCGGACCCGGCGGACCCGGCGGGCATCTCAGTCGCCCGCCCCGCGCCGGCGCGCGCTGCGGACGGCGACGGCCACCGAGGCGATCGCGGCCAGCCCCAGGCCGACCAGGGTGTACGGGGTGCCGAGGCCGTTCTCGCTGGTGGTCTGGGCGACACCCGGCGCCACGGGGGGTGCGGCCGGGACCGCGAGGGCCGCGCCGCCGCCCCCGGCCCGCACCGGGGCGTACGGGGTGGAGTGATGCGTGGGCTCGTGGGTGGGGTGCGGCTGGTGCTTCTGGACGTGGACCACGCCGACGTCACGGTGCTCGCGGCCGTCGCAGACCACGCTGACCTGGTAGGTGCCGCTCGCCAGTCCCGAGCTGACCGTGGTGTCGCCGGAGAGTCCGTGGGCGCCTCCGTGAGCGGCGGTGAGGTCGGCGGCCGCCACGAAGGCCTTGGACGTGGCGGTGCCGGTGGTGCCCTTGCAGCCCTGGACACGGACCTCGACATCGGCGCCGGGCTTGGCCGTGGCCGGGGTGACCGTGGCCTTGACGCCGTCCCCCGCGAAGGCGGTACCGGCCCCGGGGGCCAGCACCAGGATGACGGCCGCCCCTGCGGCACGGAGAGCAATGGGACCTGAACGCATCGTGACCTCCTGATACTGGCAGGGTCACCCGTTCCGCCCGCTCCCGCATCCGCAAGGGGTCCGGTCGGGCGTCCGGCCGGGGGCTCCCGCGCCCGGGCCGCGTGGCCGCTACACCCGGTCCACGAGGTCGGCGATCGACTTGACGATCTTGGAGGGGCGGAACGGGAAGCGGTCGATCTCCGCCTGCGTCGTCAGACCGGTGAGGACCAGGAACGTCTGCATGCCCGCTTCGAGGCCGGCCAGGATGTCGGTGTCCATCCGGTCGCCGATCATGGCGCTCGTCTCGGAGTGGGCGCCGATGGCGTTCAGGCCGGTACGCATCATCAGCGGGTTCGGCTTGCCCGCGAAGTACGGGTCCTTGCCGGTGGCCTTGGTGATCAGCGCGGCCACGGAGCCGGTGGCCGGCAGCGGGCCCTCCAGAGAGGGGCCCGTCTCGTCGGGGTTGGTGCAGATGAAGCGGGCGCCGGCGTTGATGAGCCGGACGGCCTTGGTCATGGCCTCGAAGGAGTACGTCCGGGTCTCGCCGAGGACCACGTAGTCCGGGTCGTGGTCGGTGAGGACGTAGCCGATGTCGTGCAGCGCGGTGGTCAGGCCCGCCTCGCCGATGACGTAGGCGGTGCCGCCGGGGCGCTGGTCGTCGAGGAACTTGGCGGTGGCGAGCGCCGAGGTCCAGATGTTCTCCACCGGCACCTGAAGGCCCATGCGGGCGAGGCGGGCGTGCAGGTCACGGGCGGTGTAGATGGAGTTGTTCGTGAGGACCAGGAACGGCTTCCCGGTATCCCGCAGCTTCTTGATGAACGCGTCGGCGCCGGGGATCGGGACGCCCTCGTGGATGAGGACTCCGTCCATGTCCGTGAGCCAGGATTCGATCGGCTTGCGCTCTGCCATGTGCGGGGACTCCTGCCGTACAGAAATCGTGCGGTGTGCTGGGGACGCCGCGACAGCGCTGTGGCGACGCCCCCAGAGTAGGCCCTGCCCGCCCGCACCGGCTGGGTCGGGGAGCGGGTTCTGGTGCGTGCGGCTGCAAGGCGGAGGAGGGAGTCATGGCGGTGGGGGCACCTCCCGTGCCCGAAGGGCTAAGGGGGACCATGGCGACCGACGACAACACGGCAGATGCGCGTACCAGAACCCGCGAGCCCAGCCGGTGCGGGCGGGCAGGGCCTGAATCAAGAGGTCGTGACCTTGACCCCGTCGATCACCCAGTACCAGTTGTTGGAACCGGTGTAGCGGAAGCGGAAGCTCACGCTGGACGCCCCGGAGGGGACGTTCACGGTGAGCGACTGGGGCTGGGAGATGACGTCGGCGGTGTAGCTCTTGACGACCGTCGGCGTACCGCCGTTGAAGACGGCCTGGACCTGGGCGGTCTGGCTGCCCTCCTGGCGTTGAAGTGCTCTCCCGGCTGAAGCCGGGAGATTCCTGCTTACCTTGCGGCAGCGGGCTTGACGCGCTTCGCGCGCCTGACGACTGCCCCCCCGG
>NZ_JBHUYJ010000009.1:134151-138891 GCF_042668715.1 Streptomyces sp. NPDC057271 | reverse complement strand
GGTGTTCTCCTCGCGCTGCTTCTCGGTGCTCCAGCAGCGGGTGCAGAGGAGGGGCTGCTTGTCGCGGGTGCACCATTCGCAGGTGATGCCGGTGAGGTGGAAGTCGTGGTCGGGTTCGTAGAGGAAGAGGGGCCGGGTCTGCTTGCAGTGGTCGCAACGTGCTTCGAGGGGCTCGGGCATGTGGGTCTCCTGGTTCAGGCGGCGGGGGTGTGCTGGCCGCGGCGGTTGCAGGGGTGGCAGATGAGGTGGAGGTTCGCGAGGGTGCTGTCGCCGCCGCTGTTGCGGTGGATCTTGCGCTTGAGGATCAAGTCGTTGGCGGCGAGGCGGGTGGGGCAGTTGGCGCATTGGCCGTTCTGGGCGGCGTCGTGGGGGGTCTGTTGGTGGTGGGCGTCCGTGTCCGTCCTGCATGCCGCTCACCTCGGCCCCATGGAGCGAAGGCGGGCATAGTGGCCCTGGAAGACCAGCGGGACGATGCGGCCGCTGGCGCCGTTGCGGTTCTTGGCGACGATCACGTCGATCTCGCCGGCGCGCTCGTCGTCGGGGGTTCCGTCGTCGTTGGTCGGCTTGTGCATCAGGAGGATCACGTTCGAGTCCTGCTCGATCGCCGAGGAGTCTTTGAAGTCGGTGACGACGGGCTGTCGTCCGGCGGCGCCGCGATTGAACTGGGCGAGGGCGACAACGGGGATCTCGAACTCCATAGCGAGGAGCTTCAGCCCGCGTGAGAGATCGGCGACTTCGTTGGCCCGGTTGGCGTTGGGCTTCGACTTCTCCGGGGTCATCAACTGGAGGTAGTCGGCGACGACGATGGCCGGCGGGGTTCCGCGGGATGCCATCCACCTCATGCGGGCGCGGATCTTGCCGAGAGTGAGGTTCGGGGAGTCATCGAGGATGAAGTTCTCGGCGTTTTGCAGGCGCGGCCCCGCCTTGAAGATCTTCGCCCAGTCGGTGTCGCTGATCTTGCGGCGGATGAGGTTGTCGAGGACGACGCCCGCTTCGGCCGCAGTGAGGCGGGCCATCAGCTCGCTGCCGCCCATTTCCATCGAGGCGACGAGGGCCGGCTTGCTGCGGGTGAGGGCGACGTGAGCGGCAAGGTTCATGCCGAACAGGGACTTGCCGCCGCCAGTCGCGGCGCCGACGGTGATGAGCTGGCCGGGTTTGAGCTCGATGACCTCGTTGAGGTCCATCCACGGGGTGTCGAGGGCGCGAGGGTCTGCGCCCGCTTCGAGTTCGAAGACGAAGCCGAGCCAGCGTTCGGCGACGGACAGCTTGACGTCGGCGGGGGCGACGCCTGCGGCAGCGGCCTGGAGGTCGGACATGGCGGCGTCGAGGATCTCGGCCGCGGAGGAAGCAGCGGTGAGGGCTCGCTGCGTGGCTCGCCGTGTGGCTTCGAGGACGGCGCGGAGCTGGGCGTGTTCGCGGACGATGTCGGCGTAGTAGGTGGCGCTGGCCGCAGAGGGAACGGTGTGGGCGAGCTGGTGGATGAATCCCGCTCCGCCGACCTTGGCGAGTTCACCGTTGGCGAGGAGAGCGGCAGCAACGGTGATGGGGTCGATCTTGGGGTCGCGACTGGCGGCGTAGAGGTCGGTGATGGCGCGGTAGATGGTCTGGTGGCGGAAGACCCAGAAGTCGTTGGCGTCGGCGAGGATCGCGGCAACGGGTTCGATCATGCTCTTGTCGAGGAGCATGGCGCCGAGGATGGCCATCTCGGCGTCGGCGTTGTGCGGGGGAGCATCGGCGATGGGGGCGTCGTCGATGGGGTCAGGCTCCCAGGCGGGCTCGGTCACGCGGCTTGTCCTTTGCTGGAGGGGTGGCAGTCGGGGCAGTGCTCGAGGGTTTTGTGGCCGCTGTCGTGCTCGATCTCGCGGGTTCGGGAGACGGGGTCGCAGTCGGGGTCTCCGCAGTGGGGCGGCCTGTTAGTGCTGGAGGTCTGCTTGCTGGCGGCGCTAGTGGCGGGGTGCCACGGGGAGCCGGCGGGCGGGGCGGGGAACTCGTGCCAGATGTCGAGGAGCAAGGTTCCGAACCGGATGGGGTTGCGGGGGTTCCAGCGGGAGTTGGCGATGTGCACCAGGTACGGGATGCCGTGGCTCTTCAGCAGCTGTTGGACCGCGACCCACTGAAAGTTGCTGAGTCGGCCCCATCCGATGTCGATGCCCTTCATGTGCAGGGCATCGAGGAGAGGCTTCGCCCAGCCCGGGATCTGATTCCCCTGCTGCTTGCTTACGTAGTTAGAAAGATTCGGTGGAAGTGGGCTTCCACCCGTTCCTTCCTGACCTGCAGTTTTGTCGTTCTCAAGAGCGGTCGACCGGGTGGAAGTGGGCTTCCGGTCGTTACGGGTGGAAGTGGGCTTCCAGTCGTTCTTCTCTGACCTGCGGTTCTGCCCCTCCTCGGGGGTGTTACCGACGGTTGACCGGGTGGAAGTGGGCTTCCGCCCGGACCGGCCGGAAGTGGGCTTCCGGTCGGTCGCGGTGAGGATGCGTCGCCGTTCCATCGCCAGGTCCCACACGAGGGGCCGTCGGTCGGGCGGAATGTGCTCAACGATGCGGGGGTCTCCGGGGCGGATCAGGCCGGCCTTGCTCATACCCGTGAGGTCGTTCCGGACGGCCCGATCGCTCTTGCGGGCGTACTCCGCGAGCAGTTCCTGGGAGGGGCAGGCCCCACGCCCGAACTCGTCTGCATGCCGAGCCAGCCCCAGAAGGACGGGGATCCAGTGGGACGACACGTCAGGCGCCGCACCCACCACCCAATCCATGGCTTCTTCACTCACTGGTCTCTCCGGCTGCAGTCAGGTGTGGGTGGTCTAGGCGGCGGTCTGGCGGACGCGTCCGCGGATCCGGTGGACAGTGCGTTGGGTGCAGCCGATGTGTTCGGCGACCTGCCGGGCGCTGAGCCCTCGCCGGTCGAGGCGGCTGACTGCCGCGAGGCGTTCACGGGGGGTGAGTCGAGGGGGCTTGTCGCCACGGACGGCTCGCTCGACGGCGCTCTCGTCGGGCGCGGCCAGCACCCCGTGGTTGCGCCAGTGACGCCGGAGGGCGGCCCTTCGGCACTCTCGGCAGCTGGCCCACCCGCGGCCGTCGATGACGAGGTTCTCGGGGAACGGGTGGCCGTGCCGGCATGCGTCGCTGGTTGCGCGGGAGATCCTGGCCATCAGGCTGCCTTTCCCATGTCGCGGATGAGGTCGTGGACGTAGTGGGGGCTCATGCCGAGGCGCTCGGCGATCTCGTACTCGCCGACGCCGTAGCGGCTGAGTCGGCCGATCTCGTCGCGCCTGTACGCGGCGATCTCGTCGCGGTTGACCGGGTCGGCCGGGCCCGTGTCGGGCACGCAGCTGGGGTCGTCGATGTCGTCCCATGCCCCGGGCAGCGCCCAGCCCTCCCGGGCCGCGACCCGCCGGGCCAGGGCGCACGCCTGGGAGTGGACGCCTCCCTGCTCAGGGGTGAGAAGGATGAGCCGCTTGTAGGCGGTTCGCACCTTGCGGGCGGAGCCAGCTGTGACCCGGTCTGCGCGGGCCATGTCGCCGAGGGGGCGGTTGTGGATGCCGATGTGCGGACCCAGAGCAGTGAAGCTCCACCCCATGGCGACGAGGGCTTGGAGCCTTCGCCGGGTCCCGGTGGCGTCGACCTTGGCGCCGTCGGGGATCGCGCACATCTCCGCCCGGACGGCAAGGATCGCGCTTGCGGACTCGGCCCGCATTCGCGGGTTGGGGCGCTGGCCTCGTTCGCCGTAGAGGATCCGCGCGAGAGTCGCCGTGGAGACGTGCGCGGCCTTGGCGATGGACGGGATGCTGGCGCCCGCGCTACGCAAGTCGGCGATGTGTTGCTGCACGGGAGCGGCGTCGACGAGGCCCTGCCAGGTGCCGTAACCGACCTGCCGGTAGCGGTTGCGGGTGTAGTCGTTGGTGCGCTTGCGGCATTCGGGGCGCTGGCATCCGAACTGCTTGACGCAGTAGAGGCTGCGGTGGTGCGGGGCTTCTCGGCGGGTGGTCACTGTCCTGTCTCCTTCCGCTGCTGCGGGACGGTGGGGAGGGCGTATAGGGCTTCGCAGATGGCGCGGTCTTGGCGGGCGTCGCGCATGCGTTTGTCGGCCCGCCAGGTGGCGAGGTCGTCCATGACCTGGTCGACGGTGCGGACGCGGTGGTGGTAGGCGGCCAGCAGGGCCGCGTTGGTGCGGCGGGCCCGGTAGACGGTGATGGCGCCGGCGAGGAGGCTGGCGGCGATGGCGGCGACGATCCAGGCGGTCATGCCGCGGCCCTCGGCCTTGCGTGCCGGGCCCGCCGCTCCTTGGCTATGACGAGGCCCTTGACACTCAGCCGCCACAGGGCGATGCGGTGACCGTGCGTCGAGCCGAGGGTGGACGGCACGACCCTGCCGGTGTGCTCGATGATTCCGGCGGTCCGCAGAGAGTTGATCGCGGCTCCGAGGAACCCGTGCCCCATCTCGGGCAGCACGTCACGGATGTCGTTCGCGGAGAACTCGTCGTGGCGGAGGCCGAAGGCGTGCACGGCCTGCTCGACGAGGAAGCGGTCCCAGGAGGACTGCTCGGCGATGGTCTCGAGGAGGAAGTCCTTCTCGGCGGAGGCGAGACGCTCGGCCGGAGTGAGGCGGCGGGGCATAGCAGTGTCCTTCCGTTCGTGCTGTCCTTGGGGGTGGCGGGACGCGTTCCCGGCGCAGGTCACCCACAAAGGACCCCCGTCCCCCCCCCCCCCCCCCCTGCGCCGCCGCCTTTCTCGATACTCCGGCAGGG
>NZ_JBHUYJ010000009.1:119976-134141 GCF_042668715.1 Streptomyces sp. NPDC057271 | reverse complement strand
GGGTTTTTTTTGGGGGGGGGGGGGAGGTGGGGCGGGGGGGGGGGGGGGGGAAAGAGAGTTTCCTTTTTTTTTGTTTTTTCTTGGGGGGTGGCGACCCGTGTGAGGGGCGCGGCCCCCCGACAGGGGCTACTGGTCACCGGCCTCAAGCTGCGGGCGCTGCGGCTCTTCGAGGTACTCGGGCGGGACGTCGATGGCATCCGGCTGCCAGTCGGTGCGGACGGTGCCGTCGTGGGCGAGGGCGCGGGCCAGTTCGGCGCTCTTCGGCAGGGCCTTGAAGTGGTTGCGCAGGACGGTCTTCTTGGCCATCTCGTCGTAGTTCTCGCGCCAGGCCGGGCTGTTCTTGGAGCGCATCTTCTGGCGACGCTCTTCGATCTCCGACGGGTACATGACCTTGAAGGTCCGGCCGCCGTTGATGAGCCGGGCGACGGAGTAGTAGGCGACGGCCTTGCCCCGAGGGCCGCCGGCGAACGGCCGGTGGATGAGCCGCTCCTCGAGGCCTTCCTCGTGTTCGAAGTAGTCGTTCTCGCGGACGGTCTCGACCTTCACCGACGACGCCATCGGGTGCTGGTAGAAGAGCGTCACCATGCCCTGGTAGCCGAGCTGGAACGAGGCCTCCCCCTTGTAGGGGACGATGAACGCCTCCTGCGTCGGCGAGCCGGGCTCGAAGCCCAGCTGCGAGCAGGTCATCAGGGCGCCGAGGAACGACTCGGTGGTGCAGTTCGCAAGGTCCGGGTTCTTACGGATGAGCGTGAGGGCGATGCGGGCGATGCGGTCGGCGTCCATGTGCTTGGGGAGTGCGCGGGCGATCTCGGGCTTCATGCGCTCGATCTGCTGGGCCATGGTCGGCTTTTGCTGCTCGCCGTTCTGCTCGACCTGGCCGACGTTCTCGGCTCGGCGGGCGACGGCGTTGCGGGCGGCGCTGGTCACAGGTTCTCCAGGTGGATGTTGAGGACGCGGGTGGGTTCGCCGCGGTACCGCTCGGGGTCGAGGTCGGGGTCGGCGTCGAGGGCGGCGTCTTTCCAGTGGATGGAGCCGCGCCGGGGGCGCCACGAGTAGGCGAGTTCGCCGCGGATGTGGACGTCGGTGGCGTCGCCAGCGATGGCCTTGAGGTGGTTGTCCGCCTCGGTCATCGCGATGTCGGCTGCTTCGGCCTGCTCTTTGGCCGTGGCCCGGATCTTCAGCCACTTCTCGACCTCGGCGGCGTCGGCGACGACGATCTGGTCGACGGGGTTGGCGTGGAGCCGGTCGAGGAGCTGACCGGTGGCGTGGCTGCCGTCGAGCGGCGGTCGGACGCCGGCCTGGACCCAGCCCCAGAATTCGTCGGCGATCGCGATGAGGTTGTCGATCATCTGCTGGTCGCGGTCGATGCGGTGGACGACGGTGCGCTGCCCGCCGATGGACGCCGCGGAGTAGCCGAAGTTCCAGCCGGTGAGGGCGAGCTGCCACTGGACCTGGACCTGGACTTCGCCGGGGGTCTCGTCGATCCAGTCCTTGAGGGCGTAGGACGAGCGGGTCTTGATCTCGAGGACGCCCATCTCGCCGTCCTCGACGGTCGCGCGGTCGAGGTTGACGAGCATGTGCGGCCGGCTGGGCAGGCGCAGGGTGCCGGGGTTGTCGAGGACGGGGAGGCCGGTTCGCTTGGTGAAGCGGGATGCGACAAACGGCTCGAGCTCGTGGCCCATCTCGGCGGCCTCGGACAGGACCGGGTCGTGGCGCCGGGGCACGGTCTCGCCGCGCTTCTTCAGCCAGATCTCCAGCGGGCTCGTGTACTCGTTGAGTCCGCAGATGGCGACGATGTCGCTGCCGCCGATACCGCTGGCGCGGACCGCGTGCCACTCGTCGGCGGGGGCGTCGGGACCGAGGACGACCTGGGCGCCGGACGGGTAGGTGAGCGTCACGCGGCCACCTGCCCGGCGGCGATCTTCTGCAGCTTGGCGATGCCGTTCTCGTCGTACTTGGCGAGCCGGACCGCAGCGGCCTCGGCCGGGTACTCGTTGGCGAGCTTGGCCGCGTTGTGCTGGTCGGCTCGGGCGAGGAGGCTGATGAGGGCCTCGGTGAAGCTGCCGGGTCGCCAGCCGCCAGCGGCGCCGAATGCGGAGAGGACGTACCGGGCGGTGGTTGGAGGAATGTCGGTCACTGCGGGCTCCTGGGGTTGGTGACCACCGCCGCCCCGTTGGCGGGGGCTCTGTGGGGCGGCGGTGGCCGGCGCGGACCTGGGGGATCACGCGCCGTCTATGGGGTGGGTCAGGCGGAGGCGATCGCTCGCTTCTTGGCCTGTTCGGCGACGTGGGCGACGTAGTCGTCCTGCCACTCCTGCGGGTTGTGTCCGGCAGCCTCGGCGGCCTCCCACGCCCACTCGCCGATCTCACCGGACTCCAGCTGCTCGTCGACGTCTGCGAGCGTTGCGTGAAGAAGGTCGGGGTCCGACTTCTCCAAGGCCTTCAGGAGCCGGTACGCGATCCAGGCGCGGCCGCCGGCGAGGGCGTGCGCGGCCATGGCGAAGTGGTCTCCGCTGGCGGTCTGGAACAGGTCGGCGGTGGAGCGCAGGACCTGCTTCAGCAGGTCCTCGACTGCGGCAGAGGCGTCGTAGCCCTTGTCGGCCAGTTCCTCCACCTCGTCGTGGTGCAGGGTGTCGATCTGCTCCACCTTGCCGCCCTCGCCGAGGCTGTCGGCCCACTCGTCCCAGCGGGACTCCGGCGACTCCTCATCACCGATCCGGCGAGGCATCTGCAGGCCGACGAAGTTGTGCCCGCGGATGACGAGCGGCTTGTCATAGGAGGACTGCCAGAGGGTCACCTGGCGTCCTGCTGCCTCCCAGCGGGCGAGGAGGTCGGAGGTGAAGCCGGTCCACGGCGACTCGGTGGGCTGGTTCTCCAGCGCGGTACGGACTAGACCGCGCCAGTCGGGGAAGGGCAGGCCGGTTCCCATGGAGAGGACGAGCTGGTTGCCGTGGCTCTCGAAGGTGAGGCCCTGCTTGTAGGGGGAGATGTGGACGCTGTGCTCGCCGTTGAGGCCGTCGACCCAGGCGGTGAGGGCGGGCACGTCGGAGAGACGGACGGTGCGCTGCCAGGCCGGGTCGCTGCTGCGGATGCGCTGCCTGGCGATGGCGAAGGTGAAGCGGTCGGTGGCGGCGGCGTGGAGGTAGCGTCCGTCGTAGTCGAGGTGGACCCCCTGGATCGCGCCGTACCCGGAATGGCGGCCGATGTGAGGGTCGACCTTCCCCAGCAGGTTGCTGAGGTTGTGGGCCGTCAGGGTCGTCGTGGTCACCTGTGCTCCTTCTGGGATGCTTGGGGTGCGCCCCGTCGAACTCACCTCGACGGGGCGTCCTGCTGGTGTTGGTTTTGTCCCGCCGGGCGTTGGCCGGTGTCATCCATCGGCCGGCGGGTGGTCTAGGCGGCCCGGGTGGTGACGGGCAGGAGGAGAGCGGCCTGGTAGGTGGCGGACACCTCGGGGAGGCCGTGGGTCTCGATGAGGTGCTCGGTCATGGCGTCCTGGGCGACCGGGCCGGGCTTGACGTTGACGGCGCAGCCGGGCATCGGGCAGCGGACGATGGTCTCGATCACGCGGCTGTCCTCTTGGGTGCAGGCGCGTTGAGAGCCATTCCCGCGGCCGGGGAGAACGGGACGGCGCCGACGACGGGCCAGGTGGCGACGGTGGTGTCGGGTTCGTAGCCGCACGATCCCCACTGGTCGGTGACCATCCAGCGGGACGGGTGGGGCGGCGAGGGCCAGAGGACGGCGAGCATCGTGCCCTCAGGGTTGCGGCGAACCGAGCCGATCAGGTCGGGCAGTTCGGTCTTGATGTCCTTACGCACGGGGGGTCTCCCAGAGGTGTCGGCCGAGCAGGAGGAGAGCGAGAGAGAGGGCGGCGCCGGCGGCGAGGCCGAGCCAGGCGCGGGTCACTGGACGGCCTCCGGGCCAAGGACCCGGGCGGCCCACGCGTCGAGGTCCTCGACGTGACCGGCGGCGAGTGACGCGGTGTAGGCGACGGTGGTCTGCAAGCCCCGTTCGATCTCGACGAGGTTGAGTGCCCGGAGGAGCTGGGCGCCAGCGGCCTCGCGTATCTGCGGCTCGGCGTCGGGCAGGTCGCACAGCAGCTCCGACACGATCGCCGTCTGCGGGGTCATGAGGCGGCCTTCATCTGCTGCGCGGAGGTGACGGCCATGTCGTAGAGGGCGTGGATGCCTTCGGCGAGGTTCCGTGCGTCCTCGTCTGTCTCCTCGCCGAGCAGGGCGTTGAAGAGGGCGTAGGCGGTCTGCGTCTGTCCGTTGAGCCATGCGGCGGTGAACTGGGCAGCGAACCGCGGGCCGGGCGGCATGGCGCTGATGTTGGTCGGCTCGTTGCCGTGGAAGGCGAGGAGACCGAAGGTGCCTCGGGCGCCGGGGTTCTGCTTCTCGGCGGCGACGGCGACCACGCTGGCGAGCGCGGCGCACATCGAGACCGTCGTGGTGGGACCGCCCTTGACGAACGGGCCGAGCAGGTTCATCCCGAGCAGCGGGTTGCCGGTCATGCCGTGCGCGACGGCCGCCATGATCGTGTCCGCCGGGTCGGCGCAGGGGGTGGTGGGGATGTCGGTGCTCATGACGCCACCGCCTCGGCCTTGCGGACAGAGAAGGATCCGTCGGCGTGCCAGATGATCGTGTCGCCGAACTTGGCGACGACGTGGCCCGGCTTCTCGCCGATCCGCAGCCCGGTCGTGATGAGCTTCCCGTCGACGTACTCCCAGTAGCCCTTGGCGAAGACGCCGATCCGGTCGAGCCAGCGGTCGATCCGCCCGTAGGTTGCCTCGGTCAGCACGTGGGCGAGGAGCTCGCCGTCACGCAGCGGGCTGTCGTGGTCGATGTCGATGTGCTCAAGGACCATGCCGCCGCTGTAGCCGTGTACGGAGACGAGCGGCGTGCCGTGGCCGAGGATCCAGGCCGGGGTGCGAGTCGTGGTGACGAGGCGGGTCTTGGCGGCGTCGTCCGGGTGGAACTCGGGCCGGCAACTGGGGTACGCGATGACGCGGGTGCCGACCGGGTGAGCGGCGTTCCAGGCGTCGGCCTCCTGCTGGCCCTTGGCCTTGGCCTCTTCGAGCTGGTCGCGGTAGTTGCTCACGACGCCTCCCCGGCCTCGGCCTTGAGGCGTGCGATCTCGGCGTGTGCTGCGGCGAGCTCGTCAGCCGCGGTGCGCTGCCGTTCGGCGTACTCGGCGATTCCGTCGCGCCACTGCTGCACGCCGGCGAGCACGCGGTCCGCGACGGCCAGCTGCTGCTCGATCGGCATCTCCGAGCGGAACAGCATCTGCAGCTCGTTGCCGCTGTGTCGGCCCTTCGAATAGAGGGACAGTGTCGCGAGCGGCGGCATGGCCCCTGACGCGGTTCCCGTCTCGGCCCAGAAGTCGTAGGCATGCATCAGCGGGTTCCTCCGGTGTAGTCGCGGCCGCGGAGGTCGGGGTCGATGTCGAGGAAGGCGTGCCACTGCTCCCAGTGGGCGCCGTCGGCGTCGGGGCAGGCCTTGCGGGCGTTGGCGCGGATCTCGGCGATCTGCCGCTCGAGCTCCTCGGCGGTCACGTCCAGGCGCTCGATCGGGTTGGGCTCGGGCTCGCACCGGACACAGGTCGTGTCGAGACAGTCGTCCTTGTGCAGCTCGGGGATGAACGGCGGCGCGGCGAGGAAGGTGGCGATCAGGCGGTGGTTGTCGTTCATCACCAGCACCTGCCGATCTCGCGGAGGGAGCCGGTGCGTTCGGCGACCTTGGCCTCGGTCTCGATGTCGGTCGGCATGGAGCCGGCGAGCGGGGCGACCCAACGGGTGCCGTCCGAGGTGACGGACTGGTCGAGCCAGGCGTCTCCGCGACCGTCGATGTAGATGCGGCGCCGTCGGTCGGACATGTCCTCGCGGGGCAGAGCCTCGGCGAGGACCGCACGCAGTTCGCTCGGTGTGACGTTCTCGTCGTACTGGTCGAGCTGCGCGAGGATGATGCGGAGCGCGTTCTCGACCGGGTTGACCGGCAGGCCCTCGTGATGCTCCGAGGCGGACAGCCAGTTGATGAGCTCGTACTGCGCGGCCAGGGCTTCGGTGCCCGGGTCGTTGTGGTCCTGGATGAAGTGCTCGTGCGAGATGGCGACACGACGGGCGCGGATCGCAAGCTCGGCGATGGCCTCGCCGATGGCGGCGTCCACGACGTGGCGGGCGATCGTATTGCTGGCGGCGCCACCGTGGAGCAGCATCACGAGCAGGTCGTCGCGGCGCGTGAGTTCCTGGCGGGCGTTCATGCGGCACCTCGCACGGACAGCAGCGGGTGGTACTTGCCGAGGACCTTGTTGGCGCGGGCCAGGGCGGAGAGTGCCGTCTCACGGTCGGCCTGGTCCTCGCTGCACAGCGGGCCGCGGAAGCTCAGCACCTCGCGGACGGCGGCGTCGGCGTCGACCTCGGCCTGCAGGACGTGCAGCGGGATCGTGCTGCCGATCATTGCGGCCACGCGGTCGGGGATCGGAACGGGCACCAACTCGTGGTACGTGAGGGATACTCGAGACATGGGAAGCCTCTCTGTCGTGACTGGTGAAGGGGTGGATCTAGGGCCGACCGTCGGGCTACGACCTCCGGCGGCGGCCCGCATACCGCTCTAGGCGGCGAGGGCGGCCTGCTTCGGGGGTCGGCCGGCCGCACGCCGCGGGCGGCGGATCGGGGTCGGCTCGACCCGGTGGGCCCGGTACTGGTGGTCCAGGTCCTCGCGGCTGATCAGGATGTTGCCGTTGTCGACGGCGCGGCTGTGGGGCATGCCGTCCTTGATTCGCCGGTAGATCGTCTTGACGCTGCACCGCATGACCCACGCCGCCTCGGCGGGGTTGAGGTACGGGGCGTCCGGGTCTTCGGGCTTCGTGGGCTTACCGTAGGCAGCCACTCCTAGTCCTTTCGTTGGGCCTCGTTGGAGGCGAGTAGGTCGGTGTCGGTAGCGTTCAGAGCGGCTCGGAGGCGCACGTACTTGGAGGGCCTCAAGCGCCTGCGGGCGCCTCGCTCGAGCTTGTTGAGGTAGTTGGCTGTGATGCCGACCGCCTCGGCGAGCTGCTCGGTCTCGATCCCCGCTTGCATGCGCTTTTTGCGTATGGCCGCCCCGTCCACCTGGAAGGTGGCTCCGGGTTGGTGCATGACTAAGAAGCTACCCCTAGCTACCCATTCCGTCTAGCTCCTAGTGGGTAACTAAGTGCCCGGCTGTGGACATGAAGCACCCTCACATGCCCTCTGAGCAGCGTAATTGTTGGGCCAAGTTGGGTCAGAAAGTGACCCCAGTCCTGGCTGGTCCCCGCGAGTCCTGTCACTATGGGCGCCATGGCACCCAGTGACCTCGACCTCGAACGCATCGCAACGAGAGCGCGAAAGCGCCGGCAGCAGCTCGGGCTGGCCCTCAACGATGCGAACGCCGCCGCGGGCGGCACCTCCAAGAAGACATGGCAGCGGATCGAGAAGGGCCTGCCTATCCGCGCCATGAACTACGTGAAGGTCGACGGGCTGCTCGAGTGGGCGCCTGGCAGCCTCGTAGCCATCGGGGAGGGCAAGGAGCCGATCCCGGTGAAGCCGTCAGAGTCCACGCCCGGCGTCACGATCAGCGAGATCCCTCCGGAGCTGATTGACGAGGAAGTGCGAGACGTCGTGAAACTGGCCGCGATCGCCACCACGGAGGGTCTGACGGTGGAACAGGTCCGGGAGCTCAGCGACCGCGTGGTGCGAGACCTTCGCAAGAACGGCCTGCTCGGCGACTGAAACTACTCCGAAAGTCGTACAACCTTTTCCGCTTGTGCAGATACTGAGAAAAACGGACCAGCTGCTTTCTGTTCAAGTGGTTCCAAGTTGCACGAGTCGTGGCAGAGTCAGAACACGTCCTTGGAGGCTCCCGCAACCGCCCGGAACAAGGGGGAGCCATGCTGTATAAAGACGCGCTCATCGTCGACTACGGGCCCGGCTTCCGTGGCCAGGCCCTGAAGACCGACCACGGGATCGTCTGCGCCGTGCCGAGCCAACCGCACGCCCGCAACGAAGCACGAACCACCATGCGGGAGTTGGTGAGGACACTCGGAGGAAGCTGTGACGAGTGCCGAGGTTGCCTCATACGCGACATCGGCTGAGATCATGGCCATGCGGAGTTCCGGCAGCGGGTACCTGCCGGACCCCCGCATCCTCGCCAGCACAGAGGAGGCTGACGCATGGTCCAAGTCGACCAGCACGTCTATGTCGAGTGGCGCGGGGGCACCTGCCGCGTCAAGTGGTGGACGGGCGAGTACCTGCCCTCTGGCCGCAAGCGCTATGAATCCAAGGGCGGCTTCACCGACGAGGACTCCGCATACCGGCACGGCCAGGACAAGCTCTACGAGATCCGGCACGGCACGCACATCTCCAACCGGGACGGCGCCACCCCTACGTCTGAGTGGGCGGAGAGCTGGCTCGAATCGCTCGACCTTCGCCATCTGTCCATCAGGAACTATCGGTGGCGGGTCAATCACATCAAGGCCTACTTCAAGCAGCGCCCGGTCAGTGAGCTCGACATCATGGACCACCGTGCCTTCAAGAAGTACCTGGTAGCCGTCCCCCTGGGCGCGAAGAGCCGGACACAGATCCTGAGTACGTTCGCCACGATCATGGACGATGCGGTGAAGGCTGGCTTGATCAAGGAGTCGCCGGTTGAGCGCCAGGGCCGCAGGGGCAAGTACGAGCGCAAACCGCGGGAGCGGAAGCGCGACATGACAGTTGAGTCTGTGGCGAGGCTCGCCCACAACGCCGACATCCGGTGGGGGTTCGCCGGGTTCGTCTACGAGTGGACGATGGCGATGACGGGCATGCGGCCGGCCGAGCTGTACGGGCTCACGCGCGAGTACTGCTACCCCCATTGGCCCAAGACCGACCTGCGTCTCGACCCGACCGAGGCGGAGCGCTACGACGAAGACCTGCTCCGGTACGGCGCGGGCGAGGGCCTGCTGCCCGCGATCCGGGTCGAGCGGCAAGTCCAGTACGAAGACAGCGTGCTCAGCTTCCACCCCCCGAAGTACGACAGCTTCCGGACCCTCGTCGTCCCTCCCTTCCTGGCCGAACTCCTCGAAGCCCTGCTGGCTTCCCACGGCTCCCCCTGGGTGTTCCCGGCGATCGAGGGAGGGAGCCTGGGTGCGGTCGCGTTCACTCGCGAGTACTGGCGCCCTGTTGCAGACGGCGCCCCCGCGTCTTCCGGGCCGAAGCTGTGGCGGGAGGAACTTCAGGCTGTGGAGCGGTTCGCCGGCAAGCGTCAGTACCTGGTCCGCCATGGGCACAAGGAGTGGCTCGACGAGGACGGGCATCCGCGGTTCGCCGTCGAGGCGCGTATGGGTCACGAACTGCAGGGCGTTGAGGGGACCTACAGCAACCTGACGATCGCCATGGAGCAGCAGATCATGCGTTCCCTCCAGGCTCGCTGGGAGGCCCTGCCCGCAGAGCTGAGGGTGAGACCGGTCCGCGACGAGCAGGTCCTCCGGAGGAACGCTGTCGCCTCCATTCAAGCGCTGGTGCAGCAGTTGATTGCCGAGGGGGTCACGGATCCCGAAGCGGTCCTGGCCCGCGTCGAGGCGGTCCGGCCGGGTTCCCTCAGGAACTCGGTCCTGCAGGCACGGCGGCGGGCGCTGGCCGACAAGTGACTCCCGTTTCCCACTTGTTTCCCACTGCCGTGCGTCGGGAACGGTCTACTGCAGGTCAGCGTGATGCTCAGGGGTTGATACGACAGATTCCCTCAACATGCACATGATGACCGGGTACATGAGCGCCGACCTCTTCCTCGCCATCGCCGAGAAGGCGGGCGAGGACCTCACCGTGGAGTCGTTCCAGCAGGCCGCGAACGGCTTCTCCGACACCGGGACGCTCGTGGGCGACCGGGCCGAGCCCAAGGGACAGAAGGAGAGCTTCGGCTGCGGTGCGCTGGTCCGGCTGAAGAACGGGCGGTACGAGGTGGCGGTGCCCTTCAGGTGTTATCCGCCGATCCCCTTCGGCTGAGAGGCGTGTCGCATGGGTGACCTGCTGGGCTTCGTCCTGAGCGGGCTGGTCTCGGGCGCGCTGTACGCGCTGCTCGCGACCGGGCTCGTCCTGTCGTACTCCGCCTCCGGACTCTTCAACTTCGCGCACGGCGCCACCGCGTACCTCTGCGCGCTGGCCTTCTACGAGCTGCACTCCGGCTTCGGCTGGCCGGCCGTGCCCACCGCCCTTCTGCTGGTGTTCGTGGTCGCGCCCGCGCTCGGCTGGGGACTGGACCGGCTGATGTTCCGCAAACTCGCCGGGGTCGGGGAGACGGCGCAGATCGTGGCCACCATCGGTCTGCTGGTGGCGCTGCCGGCGGCCGGGCTGTGGGTGGTCGAGCTGCTGGAGCGGGCCGGCGCGCCCGTCCTGCCGGCGGAGAACCAGTTCGGGCTGCCCGGTGTCGGGCCGAGCCCCGCGGTGTCCTGGCAGCCGCTCGACGGCGTCGGCATCGACTCCGACCAGCTGATCACCTGGCTCGCGACGGCGCTCGCGGCGGCCGGACTGTGGGTGCTGATGCGGCACACCCGGCTCGGGCTGCTGCTGCGGGCGGCCGTCGACAACCGCTCCCTGACCGAGCTGCGGGGCATCAGCGCGGACCGGCTGTCCTCGGTCGCGTGGATGCTCTCGTCCGGTCTCGCGGGCCTGGCCGGTGTCCTCGCGACCCCTCTCCTCGGGCTGTCCGCCCACGACTACACCCTGTTCCTCTTCGTCTCCGCGACGGCGGCGGTGCTCGGGCGCTTCGCCTCGGTGCCGCTGGCGTTCGCGGGCGGGCTCGGTCTCGGGGTGCTGCAGAACCTGGTCGCCGGGTACTCGTCCTTCGCCGAGGACATCACCGGCTTCCGTACCGCCGTACCCTTCCTCATCCTCTTCGCCGGCCTCGTCGTCCTCGCGCAGCGCCGGCGCGCGGCGGGCACGGCCGCGGCGGACCTGCCGCCGGTCGACCATCTGGCCGGGAAGGGCCCGGGCCGCCGCTGGGGGGCCTGGATCGTGGCGGCCGTCCTGCTCGGTACGGCCTTCTACACCGTCACCACACCGTTCTGGAGCGGGATCCTGGCCCAAGGGCTCGCGATCGGGCTCGTGTTCATGTCCTTCACCGTGGTGACCGGCCTCGGAGCGATGGTGTCGCTCGCCCAGGCGACCTTCGTGACCGTTGCCGCCCTCGTCGCGGGGCTGCTGATGAGCCACGGCTGGCCGTTCGTGGCCGCCACGGCACTCGGCACGGCCGCGGCGGCGCTCCTGGGCGCGGTGGTCGCACTGCCCGCGCTACGGCTCGGGGGGAGGTCGCTGGCCCTCGCCACCCTGGCCCTCGCCTTCCTCGCGGACCAGGTCCTCTTCCAGCTGGGGTGGCTGCGCAACGGCGACACCGGGTGGGAGATTCCCCGGCCGGCCGTGGGTCCGGTGGACCTGGCCGACGACCGGGCTCTGGGGCTCGCGCTCGTGGTGCTGTGCGGTGCGGTGGTGGCGCTGCTGACCTGGCTGCGCGGCTCCCGGTGGGGCCGGGCGATCCTCGCGGTCCGTTCGGCGCCGGAGGCCGCCGCGGCGTCGGGCGTCTCGGTGATACGGACCAAGCTCCTGCTCTTCACGGTGTCGGCGGGGCTCGCGGGCTTCGGGGGTGTGCTGTACGCCTCGTACAGCACGCGGATCACGGCGACGGACTTCACGGCGATGACGGGGCTGGTGTGGCTGGCCGTCGTCGTCGCGGCGGGGGTGCGCAGGCCGCAGTTCGCGGTGGTGGCGGGGCTGGTGTTCGCGGTGGTCCCGCACCTTCTGGCGACGTACGTCACGGAGTCCGCCCATCTGCCGGTGATCCTCTTCGGCCTGGCGGGACTCGCCCTCGCGAACGACCCTGACGGGTACTGCGCGGCGCTGCCGTCCAGACGAGCGGCGCGGGCGAGCGCCCGCACGGCCGCGACCCGCGCGACAGACACGACGGGCGAGCGCGGGTCCGCCCCGGGCGGCGCCACCGAGCCAGGGCCGACCGGCACCACCGTCGCCGCCACGGGCGGCACCCCCTCCGAGCCGCCTGCCCTCGAACTGCGGGGCGTCCGAGCCGGATACGCCGGCGCATCCGTGCTGCACGGCGTGGATCTCGCGGTTCGCGGCGGCGAGGTGCTCGTCCTGCTCGGCCCGAACGGTGCCGGAAAGTCCACCCTGTGCCGGGTGGCAGCGGGCCTGCTGCGGCCGGCCGACGGTCTGGTACGGATACGGGGAGCGGACGGCACACGGGACGGCGCGGTCGACCGGGCGCAGCGCGGGGTGCGGCTCGCGCCCGAGGGGCGGGGAATCTTCGCCGGGCTCTCGATCGAGGAGAACCTGGCTCTGCAGCTGCCGGCACCCGAGGACCGGGAGGCGGTCTACACCCGCTTCCCCGTGCTCGCCGCCCGCCGGACGGTCCACGCCGGGTCGCTGTCGGGCGGGGAGCAGCAGCTCCTCGCGCTCGCGCCGCTGCTCCAGCACCCGCCGGAGGTCCTCGTCGCCGACGAGCCCTCCCTCGGTCTCGCCCCCCGGGTCGTGGACGAGGTCTTCCGGCTCCTCACCGAACTCCGCGCGCACGGCACCGCGCTGGTCCTGGTCGAGGAGAAGGCGGCCGAGGTGCTCGGTGTCGCCGACACCGTCGCGTACCTCTCACAGGGCGAGATCGCCTGGTCCGGGCCTCGCTCCGAGGTGGATCCGGACCGGCTGGCCGAGGCATACCTGGGGACGGGAGTCCGCCGATGACCCGTGCGCTGCTCCGCGCGGAGGGGATCGACGTCCGCTTCGGCGGCGTCCACGCCCTGCGCGACGTGACGATCTCCGCACGCCCCGGTGAGATCTGTGGTCTCATCGGCCCCAACGGCGCGGGCAAGACGACGCTCTTCGACGTCCTGTCCGGGATCAGACGGCCGGACAGGGGCTCGATCGAGTACGCCGATGCGGACATCACCCGGCGCTCCCCCGTGTGGCGCGCCCGCCACGGCATCCGCCGCACCTTCCAACGCCGGCAGCTCTTCGGGCAGTTGACGGTGGCGGACAACCTGGTCGCGGCCCAGGACTGGCGGGGCGGGCCGCGGCGGGGTGCGCGCGGCCACGGGGAGCGCGTCGCCTCCGTGCTCCACGCGTGCGGGCTCGACGCGCTCGCAGGCTCTTACGCGGGTGCCCTGCCCGTGGGGCAGGCCCGCATGGTCGAGGTCGCCCGGGCGCTCGCCGACCCGCCCCGGGTCCTCCTGCTGGACGAGCCCGCGTCCGGAACGACCGCCGAGGAGCGCCGTCGGCTCGCCGCCGTCGTGCGCCACGCGGCCGACGAGGAGAACTGCGCGGTGCTGCTCGTCGAGCACAACGTGGCGTTCGTGATGGAGCTGTGCTCGCGCGTCGTGGTCCTGGACCTCGGCCGGGTGCTCGCCGAGGGGAGCGCGGCCGAGGTCCGGGCGGACGCCACGGTGCGGGAGGCTTACCTCGGCTCCGCGCCGGGAACGGTCAGGGACACGTGATCGAGGAGACCGACACGGCCCCCGGACCGGCGGAATGCGACGACGCCTCCGACCGTTGACGTGGGGAGTACCACCCGACGACGTAAGGATCGACCGCACGTGAGCATGGACAGCAGGGTCCCCTCCCTCACCCTGAACAACGGCGTGGAGATGCCGCAGCTCGGCTTCGGCGTCTGGCAGGTGCCGGACGACGAGGCGACCCGGGCGGTGGCGACGGCTCTGGAGGCCGGCTACCGCTCCGTCGACACGGCCGCGATCTACGAGAACGAGACGGGCACCGGCCGGGCGATCGCCGAGTCCGGCATCCCCCGCGAGGAACTGTTCGTCACCACCAAGCTGTGGAACAGCGAGCAGGGCCACGACACGGCGCTCCGGGCCTTCGACGCCTCGCTCGACAAGCTGGGCCTGGACTACGTCGACCTGTACCTGATCCACTGGCCCGTGCCGGCGAAGGACGCCTACGTCGACACGTTCCGGGCGTTCGAGAAGATCTACGCCGAGGGCCGGGCGAAGGCGATCGGCGTCTCCAACTTCCTTCCGGAGCACCTGGAGCGGCTGATCGGCGAGACCTCCGTCGTCCCCGCGGTCAACCAGATCGAGCTCCACCCGCATCTGCAGCAGCGGGCCCTGCTGGGAACCAATTTCGGCCAGGTGCTGCTGACGCACGGCGACGAGTCATGTAGGGACGAC
>NZ_JBHUYJ010000009.1:82170-119966 GCF_042668715.1 Streptomyces sp. NPDC057271 | reverse complement strand
GGTGCCTCAAGTCTCTTGCGGGGGCACGGGGAGCGGCTGATGGGGGAGACTTCTGTTTTTCCCGGGGTCAGCCAGGTGGAGTTCAACTAGCGTTGGCGGAGGTGGTCCTCGCGCGAGCCCCATGGCCGCTACGGCATCGCGACCGAGGCCTGGTCGCCGCTGGGGCAGGGCCGGGGTCTGCTGGAGGTCCCGGCGATCGTCGCCGTCGCACAGAAGCACGGCCGTACGCCGGCCCAGGTGGTGCTGCGCTGGCACTTGCAGACGGGGAACGTGGTCATCCCGAAGTCGGTGACCCCGTCCCGTATCCGGGAGAACATCGACGTCTTCGGCTTTGAACTGGACGACGAGGACATGGCGGCGATCGCCGTCCTCGACGAGGACCGGCGCCTGGGTCCGCACCCGGGCGAGTTCAACGCCGGAGCCTGACCGGAGCCGGGCCTGCGGGGGCGCCGGATGTCCGGCACCCCCGCGGGCGTGTGGCTCAGACGGTCAGGACGATCTTGCCGCGCGTCCGGCCCGACTCGCCCAGCTCGTGCGCCCTGGCCGCGTCGGCCAGCGGCAGGACGGTCTCGACCTCGGGCCGCAGCCGTCCCGTCTCCACCAGCTCGGCGAGGGCGAGCAGCCCCGCGTAGTCCGGCTCGACGAGGGTGAACCCGGTGCGGATACCGCGCCCGGGGGCCGTCGGTACGGCGTCGGGCGACGGCAGCGTCACCAGCGTGCCGCCGTCGCGCAGCACGGGCAGCGAGCGCGTGCCGTAGTCGCCCCCGATGGCGTCGAGGACCACGTCCACGTCCCGTACGGCTTCGGCGAAGTCGGTCGTGGTGTAGTCGATCGGCTCGTCGACGCCGAGACCGCGCAGGAAGTCGTGCTTGGCGGCGCTCGCCGTGCCGATGACGTAGGCGCCGTGGGCCTTGGCGATCTGTACGGCGAGGTGGCCGACGCCGCCGGCCGCCGCGTGGACCAGGACCCGCTGTCCGTCGCGCAGAGCGGCGGTCCCGACGAGCGCCTGCCAGGCGGTGAGCCCGGCGAGGGGCAGCGCGGCCGCCTCGACATGGGTGAGGGCGGCGGGCTTGCGGGCGAAGTGGCGGGCGGGAGCGGTGACGTACTCGGCGTAGCCGCCCGCCTGCTCCGGGAAGCGGGGCATGCCGAAGACCTCGTCGCCGGGCTCGTAGAGCGTCACGCCGAGCCCGACCGCCTCGACGACGCCGGAGACGTCGTAGCCGAGGACCGGGGTCTCGCCCCACATGCCGAAGCCTCCGGTGGCGCGGGACTTCCAGTCGACGGGGTTGAGACCCGCCGCGTGGACCCGGACGAGGATCTCGGTCGGGCCCGGCTCGGGACGGGCGATCCGGCCCTCGGCGAGGACCTCGGGTCCGCCCCATGCGGTCGCGGTGACGGCGCGCATGGTGGCGGGTGCTGCGGTGGCGGTGTCGTTCATCGGGAGGCGCTCCTGGTGCCGGTGTTCCTGGTCGGCTCCCAGCCTCGGCGAGGCTCCCGTCCACCGGCACTGGCCAGAACGCCATGATGTGACAGAATCTGGCCATGCCCACGTTCGCGTCAGCAGCAGAGAACCCACCGCGCGAGTCGCCGCCGCGCCACCGGGTCGCCGTGCTCGCGCTGGACGGGGTGATCCCGTTCGAGCTGGGCATCCCCTCCCGGATTCTCGGCGGCGCGTACGCCAGGGACGGCAGGCCTCTCTACGACGTCCGTGTGTGCACGCTCGACGGCGCCCCGGTCCGGACCTCCGACGGATTCTCGATCGTCGCCGAGCACGGGCCCGAGGAGCTGGCGGCGGCCGACACCGTCGTCGTACCACCCACGCACGAGCTGCGGACGCTCGCCGACGAGGGCCGCCTGTCCGACGAGATGCGGGGGGCGCTGGGGCTGATCCGGCCAGGCACCCGGGTGGTGTCGATCTGCACGGGCGCGTACGCGCTGGCGGCGGCCGGACTGCTCGACGGCCGCCGGGCCACCACCCATTGGTGGGAGGCCGCCCACTTCCGTTCGCTCTTCCCCGATGTACGGCTCGACGAGGACGTGCTCTTCGTGGACGACGGGGACGTCCTGACGTCGGCGGGGGTCGCCGCCGGGATCGACCTGTGCCTGCACATGGTGCGCCGCGACCACGGCACGGCGGTCGCCAACGACGTGGCCCGCCGCATGGTCGTCCCGCCGCACCGGGACGGCGGCCAGGCGCAGTACATCGAGCGTCCGGTCCCCGAGCCGACCACCGCCACCACGGCGCCGACCCGCGCGTGGGCGCTCGAACGGCTGGACCGGCCGCTGACGCTGACCGAGCTCGCGGGGCACGCCCGGATGAGCGTACGGACGTTCACACGCCGCTTCCGGGCCGAGGCGGGAACGACACCCGGGCAGTGGCTCACCGCCCAACGGGTCGAGCTGGCAAAGCAGTTGCTGGAGACCAGCGATCTGACGATCGATCACATCGCGGACCGGACGGGGTTCGGCAGCGGAAACTCGCTGCGTCAGCACATGCGCGCCATGGTCGGGATCTCCCCGGCCGCCTACCGGCGCGCCTTTCATCTCACCACCAGGGAAAAGGAGTTCGCACAGTGAGCGGTTCGCCCACGCCGGTCGACGAGGGGATCTACCGGGTGCGGAACGTGGCCAGCGGGCTGCTTCTGGAGGTGTTCGAGGGATCGAACCGCAGCGGCGCCAACGTGCAGCAGGGCAAGGAGAACGGAACGCCCGGACAGCACTGGCACATCGTCGCCGTACCGAACGGCGGAGGCCTCTACCACCTGGTGAGCGCGGCCAGCGGCAAGCGGCTCGACGTGGCGAACGCCTCGACGGAGAACGGCGCCAACATCCAGCAGTGGAAGGCGAACAACTTCGGTGCGCAGGAGTGGATCATCGAGCAGGACCTTCAGTCGCCTGGCACGGTCGCGCTGGTGAGCTTCATCAGCGGGCTCCTGCTGGAGGTGGAGGACGGCTCGATGGACGACGGGGGGAACGTGCGGCAGTGGGAGGACACCGACTCCCCTTCCCAGTGGTGGCGGTTGGAGCCGGTGTCCTGACCCTCGGCGGGCCGCTCAGCCCTTGCGGGCGGTGTGGACGGTCGAGGCGGAGAGATGGAAGAGGTCCGTGCGGCGGTGCAGGGAGAGCGGGTCCGCCGGGTCGAGCAGCCGGTCGAGGGTCGCGCGGTCCTCGGCGTCGATCCGCTCCGCGAGCGGGTCCCGCAGACGCGTGTAGTGGGCGACGACCTGTTCGCGCACGAAAGGCGGCACGGGCGCGGGGACGTCGGTGAGGAACGAGCGGGTACCGCTGGGCGTGAGTCCGGCGGAGGCCAGGAGCTCGCGCCAGTCGTCCGGCTCGTCCTTGCTGTCGGGCAGGTCGGTCCGCATCTCGGCGAACCAGTCGGCGTGCGCCGCCTCGATCCTGGTCTCCAGGCCGGGCCGGCCGAAGCCGATGTTCGCGGGCAGATGGCGGGCGTAGAGCCCGCCCTCGACGAGGGCGATCAGGCCGCCGGGCCGCAACGCGCCGGCGAAGGAGGCGAGAGCGGCCCGCTGGTCGCCGATGTGGTGCGTGGAGTTGCCCGCCCAGATCAGGTCGGCTTCGCCCAGGGAGCCGAAGTCCGCGGGCAGTTCGGCGCGGAGCGTGGTGACCCGGCCGGCCAGGCCACGGGCCTCGGCGCGGTCACGGGCCCGCTCCAGGAGCTCCGGGGCCGCGTCCACGGCGACGACCTCGGCTGCCGGGAACACCTCGGCGAGCAGGGAGGACACGACGCCGGGACCGCTGCCGACGTCGAGGACCCGGCGGACGCCGACGACCGGCACGAGTTCGCCGAGCCAGGTGGCGGCCCGGGTGTAGAGGGGGCTGTGGATTTCGGCCTGGCGCTCCAGGAGCGGTGCCATCGCGGCCCAGTCGAGGTGGGTGTGGTGGTGGTCGTGAGTCATGGGGCCAGCGTGCGGCCGATGCCCGGAGAACGCGAGAATTGTTGCCGTTCCGGCAAGGAGATCACTCCCGTCGGCGGTATTCCTGCGGGCTGACCCCCCGCACCCGCTTGAACGCGGCGCTCAGGGCGAACGCGCTGCTGTAGCCGACCTGGCGGGCGACGGACTCGACCGTCGCGTCCGTCTGCCGCAGCAGGTCGGCGGCGCGCGCGAGTCGCCAGCCGGTCAGGTACGCCATGGGCGGTTCGCCGACGAGCTCGGCGAACCGGCGGGCGAGCCCGGCGCGCGACGCGCCGGCCTTGGCCGCGAGGGAGGCGACGGTCCAGGGGTGGGCCGGGTCGTCCTGGAGGAGGCGCAGGGCGCGCCCGACGACGGGGTCGGCCATGGCGCGGTACCAGGCCGGGGCCTGCCCGCCGGGACGGGAGAACCAGGTCCGGACGACGGCGATCAGGAGCAGGTCGAGGACACGGTCGAGGACGACGCTCTGTCCGGGTTCGTCGCGGGAGATCTCCTCGTCGAGGAACGGCATCAGGGGGCAGTTCCAGGCGTCCGCGGGGAGATGGAGCAGCGGCGGCAGCGCGTCGAGGAGGCGGCGGCTGACCTCGCCCTCCATCTGGTAGGTGCCGACGAGCACCGTGGTGGCGCCGTCGAGGGCGTTGCCCCAGGTCCGCACGCCCAGGTGCATCGACTCCGAGAGCGGCTCCCCGCTCAGGGTGGTGCAGAGGCCGCCGGGGCCGATGGTCGCGCGGGGCGGGGCGCCGGGGGCGTCGGCGACGGTGTACGGCTCCGGGCCGCGGGCCACGGCGACGTCGCCGGGCCGCAGCAGCACGGGCTCGCCCCGGTCCGGGACGATCCAGGCCTCGCCTTCGGTGACGCACATCAGACAGAGCGGCGCGCGGTCCTCGATCCGTACCGACCACGGCGGTTCCATGATCATCCGAAGGAGGAAGGCCCCTTTGGCCCGCGGTCCGTCGAGGAGTCCGGCGAGAGCGTCCATGGAGCGCAAGCGTAGACGGAGGGCAGACGTGGACGGAGGGCGGACGTGGACGGAGGGCGGACGTGGACGGAGGGCAGACGTGGACGGAGGGCAGACGTGGACGGACGCGTATGGGAGTGAGCCTGTGGAGCATGGGGAACGGCGCCGGATCCCGCGAATCTGGAGCCATGACGACGAACACGAACCGCACACGGACGATTCTGGTGACGAGCGCGACGGGCAAGACGGGCCGGCGGGTGGCGGAGCTGCTCTCGGCCCGCGGCGCGACCGTCCGGGCGGGCTCCCGCTCCGGTACGACCCGCTTCGACTGGGAGGACGTGACCACCTGGCCCGAGGCGCTGCGGGGCGCGGACTCCGCGTACGTGAACTACTACCCGGACCTCGCCGCACCCGGCGCGGTCGAGGCCATGAAGACCTTCGGTGAGCTGGCCGTGGCCAACGGTGTGCGGCGGCTGACGCTGCTCTCCGGGCGCGGCGAGCCGGACGCGGTCCGGGCCGAGGAGGCGCTGCGCGCCTCGGGGGCCGGACTGACCGTCGTACGGGCCTCGTTCTTCGCGCAGAACTTCACCGAGGGCGCGATGGCGGAGGGCGTCGCGGAGGGCGTGATCGCGTTCCCCGCGGGCGACACGGCGGAGCCGTTCATCGACGCGGGCGACCTGGCGGAGGTGATCGTCGAGACCCTGACGCGGGACGCTCACGCGGGCCTGGTGCACGAGGTGACCGGCCCCCGGGCGCTGACCTTCGCGGAGGTGTCGGCGGAGGTCTCCCGGGCGTCCGGCCGTGAGGTCGCGTACATCCCGATGAGCGAGGGCGAATACGCCGCGCTGCTGGGGACGTTCGGGCTGCCCGCCGAGGACGCGCAGTGGATCGCGGCTCTCTTCGCCATGCTGCTCGACGGCCACAACGCGTCGGTCACGGACGGCGTGAAGCGGGTCCTCGGCCGCGAGCCGCGTGACTTCACGGCCTTCGCGGCGGAGGCGTGGGGCAGGCCGGCGGGGGCGTGAGGGCCGGCCGGGACACGGCCGTCGGCGGGGTGGCGCTTCCGTAGCGGGCGGCGAGGCGGACGACGGTCTCGGTGATGCGGGCACGGAGTTCGGCGGGCTCCAGGACCTCGATGTCCGCGCCGAGAGCCAGGAAGGTGTCGTGGGCGTGGGCGAGGGACTCGACCGGGAGCGTGGCGCGCGTCCAGCCGTCCGGCTCGGGGGTCCCGTTCGCGGCGAGGGCGCGGGCGGCCGCGCCCGTGAGGCGCTGCACCCCGTCCGGGGAGAGCCGGACGAGCGCGTCGCCGCCGTGGAGCCGGGCGTGGAACCCGGCCTGGGACGCCCGCCAGTGGGCGGCCAGGTCGAAGCCGTCCGGGATCTCGGACTCCTCGTCGGTGACGTCGATGTCGAGGATCTGGTCCACCCGGTAGGTGCGGGGTCCGGGGCCCGCGACCAGATACCAGCGGCCGGCCTTGAGGACGAGTCCGTACGGTTCGAGGCGACGGTCGACGTCGGTGGGCTCCTTCCACCGGCGGTAGCGGACGGCGAGGACCCGGCCGGCCCGTACGGCCTCGGCGACCTGGGGCAGGAAGGGCGCGCCGGTGTCCTCCGCGTACCACCCGGGGGCGTCGATGTGGAAGCGTGCCCGCAGCCGGTCGACATGGTCGCGCAGCGGCACGGGCAGGGAGGCGCGCAGCTTGAGCTGGGCGTCGACGAAGTGGGCGCCGAGGCCGAGTTCGGCGGCGGCCCCGGGGATCCCGGCGAGGAAGAGCGCCTCGGCCTCGCCGGTGTACAGGTCGGTCAGCCGCGAGCGGTGCCCGGCGAGCAGCCGGTAGCCGCCGGAGTGGCCCGCGTCGCCGTAGAGCGGGACTCCGGCCGCGTGCAGCGACTCGATGTCGCGGTAGACGGTCCGTACGGACACCTCCAGTTCCTCGGCGAGCTGGGCGGCGGTCATCCGGCCCCGAGTCTGGAGCAGCAGAAGGACGGAGATCAGACGGCTGGACTTCACTGACACAAGGTGTCAGTGAAGTCCTCCTACAGTCCAGCCATGGCTTTCGCAGAGAAGTTGCTCCTCGTTCCGCCGCCCCTCGAAGTGGGCGGCCGTCGTATCAAGCGCTATCACGTCACCCTCGACCCGGCCGGGATCGAGCCGGAGGTCGAGAAGGCGGCCTACGCCCTGCTGCCCGGCCTGCTCCCCGAGGCCGACGGGACACCGCCCGCGACCTTCGTCGTCCTGCACAGGGGAGGCGACACCGGCGCCTACCTGAACGCGTACAGCTGGGTGTGGGACAACGTCCTCCACTTCGGCGGCGCGGCCGCCGGGCAGCCGGTGCTCGGCTGCCCGGACAGCGACCCCACGCACTTCGTGACGACGTCGAAGCCCTGGATCGGCTGTGTCTGGGAGCTCCCGCCGATCCTGCACGAACGGGACGCCTGGGTACGGCACATGCTGGCGCCGGACACGCCCGACCTCGACGGCTACGTGCTCGACTCCCTCCCCGCCGGCACGACGGGAGACCGCGCATGAGCGGCGTCGAGGGCGCCGACCGCGTCGACGGCAGCTGGAGCGTCCGCAACCGTCGCCTCGCGGACTTCGGTAATGGAGTTCAGCCGCGCCTGAGGGGCCGGCGGTAGGACACGAGCCGGAACGCGGGATCGTCACGGGGGCGGTCCTGGTCCGGCAGTGCGCCGAGTTCGGCGGCGAGCGCGGCCGCCGTCTGCGGGGAGCCGCAGAACCACGAGGCGAAGTAGCCCCGGCGCAGCTTCTCCACGGTGCCGCGCGGGGTACTGCCCTGGCCGTGGCCGGTGAAACGGGTGTCGCCGGCCGGTTCGAGGCCGTGCGCGGCCGCGTGGGCCGCGACGAGGTCGGCCCGGTCGGTGCTCGCCTCGTACGAACGGTGGGACGCGAGGACGGCGTCGATGTCGCTGCCGACGTCGTGGGCGGCGTCCTTGTCGACCGTGACGATCAAAACGCCGCCGGGGCGCAGTACCCGGGCCGCCTCGGCGACGATCGCGGCCGTGAAGGGGACCAGGTGCAGCAGCCAGACGGCGCTGACCGCGTCCACGGAGGCGTCCGGGAGCGGCAGCCGGCGGGCGTCGGCGAGGACGATCCCGCCCGGGACGCGCCGAACGGCCCTGCGCGCCATGCCGGATGCGGCGTCGGCGCCGTAGACGCGCAGGTCCGGGCGGGTGAGCCGCTCGGTGACGAGCCCGGTGCCGCAGGCCAGGTCGAGCAGGGTGCGGGCGCCGGGCGGCACCAGTCTCAGTACCGCCTCGGCGGCGGCCCGCGCCCGCGGGACACCGCCGCGCGTCTCGTCGTAGCGCTCCGCCTCGGCGTCGTAGTCCAGCACCGTCTCCCCCATGGGGGAGAGCGTAGTCCGTGGGGATCAGCCGGCGCCGTGACCGGGGGCGACGGCGTCGACCCGGGCGGCCAGTTCGAAGTCCTTGTCCGTGACCGCGGGTCCGGCGGAGTGGGTGTTCACGGAGATCGCGACCGTGTTGTATCCGAGGGTCAGATCGGAGTGGTGGTTGAGCTCCTGCTGGATCTGCGCCACGTGGACGACCATCGCGGTGGCGGCGAAGTGGTCGCCGAGGCGGTAGGTGCGGGTGATCCGGTCGTCCGTCAGAGACCAGCCGGGGAGCTCTCGCAGGCGGTCCTCGATCTCCTTCTGCGACAGCGGCTCTGTGGGCATGTCCGTACTCCCTCCGGTCGGGGTTGCTCACGGTGACGATACGGTCCCGGGGGATCGATACCCCGGCCGACACCTGGGATAGCGTCGGGTCATGACAACAGTCGTGACCGACAAGGGAGTAGGGCCGCTGCTGCGCGGCTGGCGCGAGCAGCGGCGGTTGAGCCAGTTGGCGCTGGCGCTGCTGGCCGATTCCTCGGCCCGGCACATCTCGTTCATCGAGACGGGCAGGGCCCGGCCGAGCGAGGAGATGGTCCTCCGCCTCGCCGAGCGACTGGAGGTGCCCGTACGGGAGCGGAACGCGCTGCTGCTCGCGGCGGGGTACGCCCCGAAGTACACCGAGTCGACGCTCGACGACCCGCAGCTGGAGACGCTGCGGGCGGGCATCGAGCAGCTGCTGCGCGGGTACGACCCGTATCCGGCGCTCGTGGTGGACGGTGCGTACACGGTGGTGGCGGCGAACGAGGGCATCGGCGTGCTGCTCTCCGGCGTGGCGGAGCACCTGCTGACGCCGCCGCTGAACGCGATGCGGATCACGCTCCACCCCGAGGGGCTGGCGCCGCGGATCCGGAACCTGCGGGAGTGGCGGGGCCATCTGCTGGCCCAGATGGAACGTCAGATCGCCCTGTCCCGCTCGCCCGCGCTGAGGAAGCTGTACGAGGAGGTGGCGGCGTACCCGCTGCCGGAGCGTGCCCGGGACCCCGAGGACCGGGAGGACCGGGAGGACCGGGAGGACCCGGAGCCGTATCCGTACTTCGCGCTCCCACTGCGGATCGAGCACGACGGACGGGTGCTGTCGTTCGTCTCCTCGATCTCCACGTTCAACACCCCGACGGACGTCACCGTCGCCGAGCTGGCCATCGAGACGCTGCTCCCGGCCGACCCGGCGACGGTCGACTACCTGCGGTCGCTCACGGGGTAGTGGCGCGCAGGGCCGACCACTGGAGGACGGCGAACCCCGCGACGGTCAGGGCCTGCGCCAGGGTCCACACGGCACCCGCCGTGGTGGGCTCCAGCCAGGCGACGAGCGCGACGACGCTGAGCACGGTCCAGAGGACGTTGACGTCGACGACGAGCCTGACGCCGAGGACGGGCGGGCGCGCCCGGCCGCCGACCCAGGCGACGGCGGCGGCGTACGCGGTGAGCAGCGCGCCGAGGGCGAGGAGCAGCCCGGGGTCGACGCCGAACAACTCGCCGAGCGGCCCGGAGACGCCGAGGTAGGCGAGCCCGTTGGCACCGGTGACGAGGGCGTCGAGGGCGAGGAACCGGCGCAGCATGGACAGGGGCCGGGTGGTGCGGGAGAGACCGGCGAGCAGGGCCTGGGACATGGCGGATCACCCTCCTTGGGGGACGTAACCGCTGCTGGTGGGTCGGAACTCGGCCGGAGTGCGCCGGCCGAGTTCCGATGGGCACCACCATGCCGCCGCACCCGGCGCGGGTCGATGACGTCCGAGGTAATGGGGACCTTCCCGGGAGGGGCCTCACCGGGACGGGCCTCACCGGGACGGACCTCACCGGAGGACCCGAGGTCCGATGCCCCGGCGAGCCACGCAGTACGCGGTCCGAGCCTTGTCCCGTAGGGGCGCGAGCCGCGTGCGGGGCAGGCCGCTCAGCTCCAGGGCGTCGCGTTACCGGTGCACACGTAGTGCGATTTGCGGAACGACCAGTTGGAGGTCGAGTCACTGGAGAAGGTGCCGTCCCAGATGTGTCCGGTGATCCACCATTCCTGGTCGTATCTGTAGAGGGTGGCGCTGACCCGCTGGTTGTTGACGTACGAGCTGATGCCGTTCCACGGGTCGGTCAGCCCGTAGTCCAAGAGCTTCCAGCACGCGTTCGTCCTCGTCGTCTCGAGCCCGATGGTTCGGAACTGCGTGCTGCGGTAGAGGCACAGCTGGCCGGCGTCACACCCTCCCACCGCCGCGGCGGGCATCGCGTTGACGAGAGCGGTGCCGGCCAGGGGCTCTGCGTGATCGACCTTTCCAGGGAGCCCACGTGCAGAAAATTGGCCGCGTCCGTCTCTCCGCACGGCGGCATCGTGGCGAGTTGTCGACACGGAGTGGTGAAACCCGCATGACGGCGGGCCCCGGGGGCAGAACGTCGTCGGCACGACACGCGCTACCCGGGGAGCAACCCATGTCATCCTCGCTTCCGGCCTCCGAGCCGGTCTTCATCGCGGACTTCGGCTCTCCGGAGCAGTGGGTCGCCGGCCGCTCGTGGGCGTATCCCGACGGCGGGCCGGTCAACCCGGGGGACAACAAACTCGACCATCTGGTGGAGGATCCCGCCTACAGCCGTTCCGGGGTCTTCCGCGCGACCCGCCGCGCCGACGGGCTGTGGGACAGCGGACTGCTGACCACGGAGGGCAGCCCCCAGGGGTTCGAGGTGCGCGCGGGGGACGTGCTGGAGGCGCGGGTGCGGCTTCCCGAGGAGACCGGGGCCTGGCCGGCGATCTGGACTTGGCGCGACGGCGGGCAGGAGATCGACGTCTTCGAGTACCACCCGGACAACCCCGACCTGCTCGAACTGTCGAACCGCGTGCGCGGCGCCCACCGCTATCACCGCTCCCCCTCGGTGCGCCCCGGCGGCTGGGTCCGGCTGCGGACCGAGTTCGGAGCGCGCTCGGTGGTGTGGTGGCTGGACGACGTGCGGGTGTTTGACGACCGTCGCGGGGTGGGCCACTCCTGGCACGCCTGCCTGATCGTCAACCTGTCGGTCTGCGCGGGCCGTTACCACCCGGCACCGGACGCGGGGACCGACGAGATGTCGTTCGAGGTACGGGACCTGCGGGTGTACCGGCCTGGCGGGTGAGCCGGGACGGCCGCCGGATCGCCCCGCCGGCACCGGACCGCCCGACCGCAACTCCCTTGCGGTGTATGGGTATTGTTCGCGCCGTGGTGGCGGGGGCCGCCATCGGGACGGCGGGAGACGCACATGGCGTGGCGCAGGGACCGGGCGGGGATGGTGGCGGCCGGGGACGGACACCGGGTGACGCCGGCCGAGCTCTTCTTCGACCTGGTGTTCGTGTACGCGATCACCCAGGTCACCGCCCTGATGGCGGCCGATCCTTCGGTGGTCCGCGTGGCCGGCGCGATGATCGTGCTCGCGCTGCTGTGGTGGTGCTGGTGCTGCTTCGCGTGGCTGGGCAACGTCGTGCGGGCCGACTCCGGTGCGCTGTTCGCGGTGCTCGTGGTCGTGATGGCCGTCGTCTTCATCGTGTCGCTCGTGGTGCCCGAGGTGTTCGCGGACGCGCCCGGCGGGCTCTCGGCTCCGCTCCTCTTCGTGCTCTGTTACGGGGCCGTGCGCACGCTCCATCTCGTCTCGTACTGGATCTCCAGCCCCGGTGACGCCGCCCTGCGGGCCACGCTGCGCCGCACGGCGCTGCTGTCCGTGGCTCCTCCGATGGTGCTGCTGCTGATCGGCTCCGCGTACTCCGGGAACGTCCAACTCCTGCTGTGGCTGGGCGCGGTGGTCATCGACTACGGCGGGATCTACGTCACGGGAGCCTCGGGCTGGCGGGTCAACTCCCCCGAGCACTTCGCCGAGCGGCACGGGCTGATCGTCATCATCGCGCTCGGCGAGTCGATCGTGGCGATGGGCGTGGGGGTGTCAGGCTTCCCGGTCACGGTCGCGGTCCTGGGCGCCGCGGCGGCGGGGCTGCTGCTCTCGGCCGCGCTCTGGGCGCTGTACTTCCGGCGGCTCGCGGAGGGGGCGGAGCACCGGCTGGCCGGGCTCGAGGGCGACGAGCGGACCCGGTTCGCCCGGGACGTGTACACCTTCCTTCACCTTCCGCTGGTCGCGGGTGTGGTGCTCTGCGCGCTCGGGATGAAGAAGGTCCTGCACCAGGTCGCCGACACCGGCCACTACGGCCTCTCCGAGCCGCTGCACGGCGTCGTGGCCTGGTCGCTGACGGGCGGTGTCGGCGTCTTCCTGCTCGGTGGCGCAGCGATCGTGCTGCGCACCTCGGGCCGCCGGCCGACGGTCCTCGCCGTGGGAGGGGTGTGCGCGCTGGCGTCGGGCGCGCTCGTCGGTCTGGTCCCGGCCATGGCGGCGCTGGTGCTCCTCGCCGTCGGCCTGACGACGCTCGTCTTCCTGCACGGCGGGGCCACGGCCCCGGAGAAGGCCCTCGGAGCGGCCTCGGGGTCCTGAGGTCCAGGCAGCCTCGTCCCCCTCAGTACGCTGCGTCCCGGTGCTGGATGTAGCCGCGCAACCTGGCCGTGTCGGCGGCCGTCCAGCCCTCCGGCGGGGCCACCGCCGCCCAGCCGTCCACGGCCCCCGCGCCGTAGCGGTGGCCGTGCGGTGCCTGCACGCCGTACGAGACGGCCATGTCGACCGAGGTCTGCCAGAAGGCGACGAAGGGGAACCAGTCGATCTCGGGGGTGATGTCCGGGCCGAGCGGGTCCGCGAGCCACTGGGGGCGGTCCAGGAGGAGGTCGGGCGACCACCAGACGACCGGGTCCGAGGCGTTCTGCAGATAGACCGCGCGGGGCCACTGCCAGCGGGCCGGGGGCCGGCCGAGGTCGGCCGCCGGGAACTGCGCGAAGCGCACCCGCGCCCCGCCCTCGTACTGCGGGCGCCACACCGGGCTGCCGGGATCGCGGTCGCGGCGGATCTCCTGCGAGATCGGGGAGAAGTTCGGGGTCCCGAGCAGCAGGGCCCCGTCGGTCCGGGCGAGCAGGTCGTCCGGGCCGTCGAAGGACGCCTCGATCGCGTACGCGCCGAGGCTCTCGCCGGTCACCAGGAGCTTGGGCCGCCGCTCGGCGGGGAGCGCGTCGATGCGGGCGCGCACGGCCCGGACGAGTGCGCGGGTGGCCTGACCGGCCTTCTCCTTGTCGACGAGGAAGGAGACCCAGCTGGGCAGGTACGAGTACTGGACGGCGACGATCGCGGTGTCTCCGCCGTACATGAACTCCAGCGGCTCGGCCACGTTGGGGTTGACCCAGCCGGTGCCGGTGGTGCCGGCGACGGCGAGCACCCGGCGGTCGAAGGCGCCGGTGCGTTCCAGTTCGCGGACCGCGAGCCTGGCCTGGGCGACGAAGGGGCGTTGGTCCTCGAAGGCGGCCGGCAGCGCGGAGGGTATGTAGACGCGGACGGGGTCGGCGGCGGCGCGTCGTCCGCTCACGGCGGTGATGCGGGTGCGGGTGGGGACGGAGCCGGTGAAGTTGCGCTCCTGGTAGCCGAGGTCCTGCCAGGGGATGAGGGAGCCCGGACCGCCGGAGACGTACCGCGAGGCCGGGCGGTGGACGCCGTCCTTCGTACCGCCGTTGGTCGCCTCCGCGATCCGGTCGGCGACGTCCACGACCCCCCGGTCGAAGACCACGTCCCGGACGCCGACGAGGACGGCGAGGGTGGAGAGCAGCGCCCCGACGGCGAAGGCGACGGGCCTGGGCAGGAGCCGGCCGAGCCGGCGGATCAGCCTGGCGGTGCCGAGCCGGACGGTGCGGGCGACGAGGAGGAGCGCGAGCAGCAGCGTGAGCGCGATGAGCGCGATCATCGGGGTGTGCCAGGTGAGCGCGGGCGGCAGGCCTTGCAGGACCCGCAGCTGACGCTGCATCCGGGCGCTCTCGGAGATGAGCCACACCGAGAGGACCACGGCGGTCACCCAGTACGCCTGCCAGCACCTGGTCCGCGTCCGCTCGCGGGGGCGTCGGCGCACGAGCACCCGGAACAGCCAGGCGGCACAGGAGCCCAGCGCGTAGCCGATGGCCGCGGTGATGCCGCCGACGACGCCCTGGAGATACCAGGGACGCGGGACGAGCGAGGGTGTGAGGGAGGCCCAGAAGAAGAGCGTGGCGACGCCGAGCGCGGTGAGATCGGGCCAGCGGCGGATCAGGTACGAGGGGTCGGGGCGGTCCCAGTACGGGTGTCGGGCGACGGCGACGAGCCGTGTGCCGAGCGCCTCGAGCGCCTCGGGATGGAGTGAGGCGCGGCGGCCGACGGGGCCGGCGGACCGATCGGGAGGCGTGTGCCGGTCGGTCGAGGTCATCGGCTCAGCCTCGCTCACCGGACAGCGTTCCGCAATGCGGTCCGCCGGCGCTCCGCTAGGCCCTGTCGTCGAAGTCTCGCCTGGCCCGCGACGCCCGGCACCGCACCTCGCCGCGTTGTCGGAGCGCCCGAGTACGTCCAGTAGTCGGGCGCCCCTCCGCCTTGCGATGCACGGCACCGGACGCCGCGGGCCCTACCGGCGCCACTTCGACGACCGGGCCTAGCCGGCGGGACGCTCGTCCCGGGCGGGCGCGGGTTCGGGTTCGCGGGCCGCTGCGCGTTCCGGGTCTCCGGGCGCGACGCGTGCGTTGCGGGCGGCCTCGGCGCGCAGCAGGGCGCGCAGCACGGCGAAGGGGTCGACGGGCATGGTGAAGCTCCTTGCGGTGGGGGGTGAGGTGCTGGGAGAGGTGCGGGCCTCTCAGCAGCGCATCACCACGCACCGCCGGGCCTCGCCACGCGGGCGGGCTACGGGTACGGGGGTGGCGCCCCGGAAGCCGGCCGGGGCCGGGCGCGCGTCGCGGACGCGGATGGCGCCGTACCGCGGGCGGAGCCTTCCGGACGCCGTGGCCTCGGCCTCGGCGACCTCGTGCGACTCCCCGCCGAGGTCGGGCGCCTGACTCGCGGACGCCGGCCTCGCCTCCATGCCGGCCGGGCAGACGGCACCGGCGCCCACGCCGAACAGGGCGGCGAGCACCAGCGCCAGGACGAGCACGGCACGCCGGACCACGCCCGCCGGGGCGGCGGGTTCGGTGTGGGGCTCGGGCGCGGGGCTCATGGACTTGCGTACTGCCCCGTCGGGGGCCCGGCGTGCGGGTGAGGGCGGCGGATCCGCCCGGGCGGCCTACGCGGGCAGGCCCGGATTCACGCGCTCGGACGCTCCGTCGGACGCGTCCCGCCGCACCTTGCGGGCCGACATCCACGCGTACACGAGGACCCCGGCGAAGAGGAACAGCACGCCCTGGTAGACCGCCGCGTAACCCGAGCCCGCCACCAGCCACATGGAGAAGCCGAAGGCGGCCGCGGCCAGCGCCCCGTCACGGACCAGACGGCCGCGGTCGACGCGCTCGGAGCGGCCGGAGAGCAGGAAGTAGATCTGTGCGGCGGTGGAGAGGAGGTACGGGACGGTGGCGGTGAAGGTGGTGACGAGGACCAGGATCTCGAAGACGCCCTCGGTGCCGACCGTGTAGTTGTAGACCGTCAGGAGCGAGGCGAGGACGACGGTCACGATCACGCCCGCCGTGGGAACGCCGCGCCTCTTTCGCGCGAAGGCCTTGGGGAAGAGCCCGTCGCGCGCCGCCGCGTACGGGGTCTGGGCACTGAGCAGCGTCCAGCCGTTGAGCGCGCCGAGCATGGAGACGAGGGCCATGCAGGCGATGGCGGTGCCGCCCCACGAGCCGCCGAACATGGCGTTCACGGCGTCCGAGAACGGTGCGGAGGAGTCCACCAGCCGGTCGTGGGCGACCGTGCCGAAGACGGCGACCGTGCCGAGGAGGTAGATCGCGGCCGCGCCCAGGGTGCCGAGGACGGTGGCACGGCCGACGTTGCGCCGCGGGTCGCGGACCTCGCCGGCGCTGACGGCCGCCGACTCCACGCCGAGGTAGCTGAAGAGCAGGATCGCCGCGGAGGCGGACACCGCGCCGAGCGCGCCACCGTCACCCGCCTGGAAGGGCCCGAGGTTGGCGCTGTCGAAGAAGAACAGCCCGCCGACGGCGACCAGGAGGAGCGGGACGAACTTGAGTACGGTCGCGACCAGTTGGACGGCGCCGACGTAGCGGGTGCCGGCGAGGTTGGCGAGCGCCGGCAGCCACTGGAGCGTGAGCGCGGCGGTGATGGTGGCGGCCTTCGACTCGTGGACGGGGATCAGCACGTCGAGGTAGCCGACGGCGGCCACGGCGAGTGCCGCGTTGGAGACCCAGGCGGTGATCCAGTACGACCAGGCGGCGAGGAAGCCGGCGAAGTCGCCGAAGGCCGCCCGGGCGTAGACGTACGGTCCGCCGGTCTGCGGGTGGCGGTGGGCGAGCCGGCCGAAGACGAGGGCGAGGGCGATCGCGCCGAGGGTGAGGATGCCGAAGGCGACCAGGCTGATCGTTCCGTACGGGGCGACGGAGGCGGGCAGCAGGAAGATTCCGCCGCCGATGATGTTGCCCATGACCAGGGCGGTGGCGATCGGCAGTCCGAACCGCCGGGCGTGCCGGTTCCGTTCCCCCGGGATCCCGGATGTCTCGGAGGTGTCGGAGGGATCGACCGTGGACCGGTCGGACAGGGCCGTGCTCATGGGGGTGGTGCGCCTCTCGTCGTGCAAACCCGGACATGGTCCGGCAGGTGAGACGCACCACCAAATCAGCTCTTTTTCTCCGGTACGACCGGCCTGTCGACCGGAAGAAACGCTTCCGCACCGCTGTCTGGCGGGGAGATCTCCAGCGGCACCTGCGGGCCCGCGCACTCCGACAGCCAGCGTCTCAGCACCTGGTGCAGCTGCTCGGCGCCCACCAGCTCGCCGCCGTCCGGCACCGGCGCGGAGAGGTCCACGGGCGAGAGCAGGAAGGGGTGTCCCTGCTCGCCCCCGAGACCGCCGTGCGAGCCGATCTGCTCCTCGAAGGCGTGCACCGTGCCCGTGGCGGGGTCGTACATCGAGTTGACCATGATGTCGGCGACGTGCGGGAAGCGGTCGGTGCGCCGGACCGCGTCCGCCGCACCCGGCCCGAAGCCCGCGAGCGGCCCGTCGTCGGCGAGTTCGGCGACCGGCACCTCCACCCCGTCCCGCCCCAGGACAACCGAACCGTGCTCGGCGCTCGCGACGAGCAGGAAGCCGACGCCGGGATGGTCGGCGAGGGTGCGCAGCAGCGCGGGGTGGCGGCGGTCGATCTCCTCGCGGGTCATCCGGTGCGGCACCCCGGGGAAGGAGATCAGCCCCAGGTTCCCGGAGGCGAGCACGATCGGTTCGGCCCCGGCCCGCTTGTGCTCGCCCATCCGCTCCCCCGCAAGCTCTCCCTCCTCGTCGACCGGCCGGTGCAGGGCGCTGCGCAGCGCGTCACGGGCCGCGTCCCGGGCCTCGGAGCCTCCCCCGGACTCCGTCTGGGGGTGCCCCCGGTGGGTGCGCCTGACCCGGCGCGGCACGGGCAGTCCGCACCCGGCGCGTACGAGATCGCGCAGGGTCAGCCCGTACGCCCCCTCGAAGGTCGCGCCGGGGCTCTGGCCGTGGTCGGAGAGGAGCACGATCCGGTACGGGCGGGGTGCGTGCTCCGCGACCTCGGCGATCAGGGCGATCGAGCGGTCGAGCCGGGTGAGGACCCGGTCGGTGTCGTGGCCGCACGGGCCCGAGTGGTGCGCCACCTCGTCGTACGCGACGAGGTCGGCGTAGACGGCGGTCCGCCCGGCCAGCAGGTCCCCGATCACCGCGGCCACGACCACGTCCCGTTCCACGACGGTGGCGAAGGCCCGGATGAAGGGATACGCGCCGCCGCGCGACACCCTGGGGGTCTCCTTGCGCAGCCGCGCCCGCGTCGACTGGGCCGCCTCCCGGACGGCCTCGGCGACGAAGGAGCCGGCCGTGCGGACGGCGTTGGCGGGGTCCGAGAAGTACGCGAAGTAGCCGGCCCGGGAGCGGTTGCGGCGGCCTCGGCGGGCGGCCATCGACAGGACGAGCGCGAGCTGGTCGGCGCCGCCGCTGAACAGGTTGCCGCGCGAGGCGCCGTCGACGGTGAGCAGCCCGCCGTCCCCGGTACGGGCTATGGCCCGTCGCTGGAGCTCGACGGCGCTCGCGGGCCGGTTGGAGACCATCAGCCGGCCGGTGTCCTTCTCGTACCAGCGGAAGGCGGGCACGTCCTCGTTGGAGCCGTGCAGGATGCCGAGCTGGCTGGCACCGGTCTGGCTCGACCAGTCGGTGCGCCAGGGGGTGAGCCGGTGGGTGGTGTCGAGCCAGCCGGCGACGGTCGGCATCCGACCGGCGGCGACGGCGTCGCGGAGCACCCGGTGGCCGACGCCGTCGAGTTGAAGGAAGAGCGTGCCGGGGACGGGCTCGGGACCCCCGGTGGCGGCCCGGGGGCGCGTGCGGTCGGCGAGCCGGTACAGGCGGCGGCGGTACGCGTCGTCGTCCCGCACGGCGAGCGCGGTGGAGGTCGCCGAGGCGACGGCCGACATGACGGCGGCGACCACGACGGCGGTCTCGGGCTCCGCGGCGCCGCGCCCGTCGGGGATCAGCCAGAGCGCGATCAGCAGCAGCGAGCCGTTGAGGAAGAAGACCAACAGGCCGAGGACCAGGGCCGGTACGAGCAGCAGCGCACGGACGACGACGGGCCACACCAGCGCGCCGAGGAGGCCGAAGGCGCCGGCGGCCCACACGGCGGTGAGGGCGGTGCGGGTGATGCTGTCGCCGTCGGCCGACTGGAGTTCGAAGTCGGGCAGCAGCCCGGCGAGGGCCAGCATGGTCAGGGTGGAGACCGCCCAGACCACGATCACCCGCACCAGGGCGCTTCCCGCGGTCCGCCAGCGGCCGGCGGTAAGCCATCGCCCGTCACCCACGCGTGGTTCACCTTTCACCCGTCACCTGCCTCAAGCGTGGCACATCGTCCAGGGGGCGCAGCCAGGGCGGAGCGGGGCGCCCAGGGCGTGTCGCGAGCCCTGGCTGGATTGCCCAGGGCGCGTATCGAGTCGTGAGAATCGGGTGGTCCTGATGAGGCCCTTGATCCAGATCATCGAGGCGTGCAGGTGGAGACCGGCGAGGTGGCTGTCGGGAGTCTTGTCGTATCGGGTGTCTCACCGTCCCGGTTCCGGCCCCCTGGTACGTCACGCTCTGGGGCGGGTGAGGCACGTGGTGCCGACGTGAGCCGACCGGCGCACTGAGGTCCGGGCGGGGACTCATGGGACATGGCCCGGCACCCAGCTCAGGTTCCGGGGACGATACGGCGCGTTTCGTAGGCCCACATCGCGATCTCGACCCGGTTACGGGCGCCGAGTTTGGCCATCAGGCTGGCCAGATGCGTCTTCACCGTGCTGAGGCTGATGTGCAGTGCGTCGGCGATCTCGGTGTTGGTCAGCCCGCGAGCGACGGCGAGGAGCACCTGCTCCTCGCGGGCGGTGACGGGGGAGACCGGCTGGGTCACGGGCCGGCCGGCGGGCAGGTCCGCGAATGCCTGGAGCAGACGGACGGTGACGCCGGGCGCGATGAGCGCCTCACCGTCGGACGCCGACCGTACGGCCTGCGCCAGAAGGTCCGGTCCCGTGTCCTTGAGGAGGAATCCGCGGGCGCCGGCACGCAGTGAGCCGTAGACGTACTCGTCGAGGTCGAACGTGGTGATGACGACCACGGCCAGCGGGTCGGCGACGCCCGGGCCGGCGACCAGCCGGGTGGCCTCGAGCCCGTCGAGTACCGGCATGCGGATGTCGAACAGGCAGACGTCGGGGCGTAGTTCGCGGGCCAGACGTACCGCTTCCCGCCCGTCGGCGGCCTCGCCGACCACCTCGATGCCGGGCTGGGCGTTCAGCATGATCCGCAACCCGGTGCGGATGATCGTCTGGTCGTCAGCGACGAGGACGCGAATGGACACCGCTCTCGCTCCTCGCTCTCGGCAGTTCGGCGTCGACATGCCAGCCCCGGTCGGTACCCGGGCCGGCTCGTAGTGTGCCGCCGAGCAGGGTCGCGCGCTCGCGCAGTCCGGTAAGTCCGTATCCGTCGCGACCCCGGCCGGTGCGCCGGCCGTTGTCGCGCACGCTCACCCGTACCGTGTGCCGCTCCGCGGCGACCCGGACGACGAGCTCGGTCGCGTCGACCGCATGGCGCAGCGCGTTGGTCACCGACTCCTGCACGATCCGGTAGACGGCCGCGTCCACGGCCGGGGGCAGCGCGTCCAGTTCGCCGTCGAGCCCCAGGTCGACCCTGAGGCGACCACCCGGGGTGCGCACCAGGCGCTCCAGATCCGCGACTCCGGCAGGGGGCGCCAGCTCGGCGCCGACCCCGCGGTCGCGCAGCGTGGCGACCATGGCGCGCATTTCCTCCAGCGTGCGCGCCCCTTCCTCCTCGACCCCCTCCAACGCCTCGACGGCGGCGGACTGGTCGGTGCCCGCGAGCACCCGGCCCGCCTGAGCGATGATCACCATGGCCGACACGTGGTGGGCCACCGTGTCGTGCAGTTCCCGGGCGAGCTGCTCGCGCTCGCGGGAGCGCACCTGCTCCAACTGCCGCTCGCGAGCGGTCACCCGGAACCGCACGGCAGCCCCGACCACGCCGGGCAGCAGCAGGAAGACGAAGCCCACGACCTTTTCGACGACCGGGGTCTCGTCCGTGACGACACACAGCGCGCCGACCGCGACGATCACCGCGCCGCCCAGCACGATCTCCCGTCCCGATCCCCACCGGGGCAGCGCGTACACCAGCACGAGCACGACCGCGCCGGTGTACAGGCCGACGGGCTCGCGCGGTGCGGCGACGAGCGAGGCCACCGGAAGCAGGACCACCGAGCCGAACGCCAGCGTCACCATCGCCAGCGGGCGGGTCCGGCGCCACAGGGGCAGCAGGCACAGCCATACGGCAAGCACCACCGCCACCGGCCGCCACACGACGTTCTCGCGCAGGGTGGCCTCCAGCGCCACACCGGCAAGGCCCGCGGCGAGCAGCCCCCAGTCCCGCCGCACCCGGGCGGGCGCGTCGGGCGGCCGGGGTTCGGTCCACAGGGTTCGCAGGTCGTCTCGGAGCACGGTTCCCAGCCTAGGGACCGCGGCGTGCCGCGCATCGGCCGAAAGGACGGGTCGTCACTCCGCCCCGGGGCCGACGTATCCGCGGCCCGCGGGCCGATGCCGCGGAGCGCCGTGGCGACGAGCCTTACGCATCGGCGGCCGTACAAGGACGGCCGACGACGTGGTTGGAGGACCCCGATGCTCTCGAAAGCCCTGTTGCGCCTGGGCGCAAGCGCCGCCCGCCATCCCTGGCGGGTGATCGCGGCATGGCTGATCGTCGCCACGCTCGCCGTCCTCGCCGCCGTCGCCTTCGGCGGGCGGACCGCGGACTCGATGACCGCTCCGGGACTGGACTCCCGACGGGCCGCGGAACTGATCGAGCGGGCAAGCACCGGCCAGGAGGGGATGACCGCCCAAGTGGTCGTCACCCCCCTCGACGGCGGTGCGACGTTCTTCGACGACGACGGCGCGCGCACCGCTCTCACGCGGCTGCGGGCCGAGGTGAAGCGGCTGCCGCACGTGCTCGGCACGAGCGACCCGGCGGGGGCGCTCGACGCGGGCAGGGACACCGCCGTGCGCGGCGGCCTCGTCTCGGCCGACGGGCGGATCGCGGTCGTCCGGGTGCAGTACCCCGACCAGAGCCGGCTGTCGGCCGAAGACCTCGACGCCCTCGTCGGTCTCGGCGACCGGCTACGCGCCGAGCTGCCGCTGCGCATCGAGATGGGCGGGAACCTCTTCTACGCCTTCTCCGACCCCGACGGCGGCGCGAGCGAGCTGATCGGCCTCCTCGCCGCGGCCGCGATCCTGTTCCTGGCGTTCGGTTCGCTCGTCGCCGCCGCGCTGCCGATCGGCATGGCGGTCTTCGGGCTGACCGTCGGGGTCGCCACGATGACGGTACTGGCGGGGGTGACGGAGGTCCCCACCTTCGCACCGGTCCTGGGCAGCATGGTCGGCCTCGGAGTGGGCATCGACTACGCGCTGTTCGTGCTCGCCAGACACCGGGAGTACCTCGCGTGCGGGCTCGGTCCGCAGGCGGCGGCCGGACGAGCGGTGGCAACGGCGGGGCGGCCGGTGGTCTTCGCCGGCGGCACCGTCGTCGTGTCGATCCTCGGCCTGGCGGTCGCGAACGTGCCGTTCATGACGGTGGGCGGGGTTGCCGTCTCGATCGTCGTCCTGACGATGGTGCTCGCGTCGGTGACGCTGCTGCCGGCCTTCCTCGGCGCGGCGGGCCCGCGGCTGGGCCGGGCCGGCCGGATCGGCCGGGCACTTCGGGCCGGGCGGTCGGGCCGCCTCGGCCGACGGCGGGACACCACGGCGGGCGCCGTCCCCTCCGTCGGGTGGCGGCGCTGGCTCGGGCACGTCGGCCGGCACCCGGTGCCGTACGCGGCCGGCGCCGCGGCGCTGCTGCTGACGGCGACGCTGCCCGTGCTCGGCCTGCGCGTCGGCCTGCCCGACGACGGCTCACTGCCCCACAGCCGTACCGAGCGCCGGGCCTACGACCTCGTCGCCGAGGGATTCGGCCCGGGCACCAACGGTCCCCTCGTCATCGCCGCGGACCCCACCGGTGATCCGGGAGTGCTGGACCGACTCGTCGGGGCGGTCGCGGCGGATCCGGGCATCGCCTCCGTCGCGCCGACCCACATCGACCGGGCCAGCGGCATCGCGACCCTCGTGGTGTTCCCGACCACCAGCCCTCAGGACAAGGCCACGGGCGACACCATCGCCCGGCTGCGCGCCGACGTGCTGCCCGCGGCGATCGGGCACGGCCCGGCCAGGGCCCACGTCGGCGGCGCCGCCGCGAGCCTGTCCGATGTGGGCCAACGCACCAGTCAACGCCTGCCGGTGATCGTCGCCGCCGTGCTGGCGATGTCGTTCCTGCTGCTGATGCTGGTCTTCCGCTCGATACTCGTACCGCTGAAGGCGGTACTGCTGAATCTGCTGAGCATCGGCGCGGCCTACGGCATCATGGTCGCGGTCTTCCAGTGGGGCTGGGGAGGCGCACTCATCGGGCTGGAAGCGACGGTCCCGATCGTGTCCTTCATCCCGACGTTCCTCTTCGCCATCCTGTTCGGCCTGTCGATGGACTACGAGGTGTTCCTCCTCTCCCGCGTACGCGAGGAGTACCTGCGCACCGGCGACAACGGCACGGCGATCGTCGAGGGCATCTCGGGCACCGCCCGGATCATCACCTCGGCCGCCCTCATCATGGTGGCGGTCTTCCTGTCCTTCGCCGTCGCCGAGGACCCCTCCACCAAGATGTTCGGACTCGGCCTGGCCACCGCGATCTTCGTCGACGCCACGGTCGTACGCATGGTGCTGGTACCGGCGACCATGACACTCCTCGGCCGGACCAACTGGTGGCTGCCGAAGTGGCTGGACCGGATGCTTCCCCGCGGCCCGGTCGGCACCGACGACACCGACGCGGAATCCACGAGTGAGGCCCCCGCGTCCACGGCTGTTTGACCGTTGGCTCAACTCCAGCCCGTGCCACGAAGGCACATGCCGCAAATTGATCACGACTCGATGCGCGCCCTAGCAGCCGTCGTAGCCGGCGGTGGGCATGGAGAGACGGCGGTGCACGTCGGCCTTGGCAGCGGCGTCGTACGACGGCTCGTCGAGACCCGCGGTCTCCAGTCGTACGCCACGGCGCCCGCACTCCGCGACGAAGCCCGGCACGTCGGTCAAGGCCCGGGACAGGACGCGTTCGTTGGGCGCGACGAAGAGGTCGACGTGGCCGTCGTCCACGTCCGCCCAGAGCGCGGCGTGGTCGGGCCGGATCCCGTAGAAGAGCAGCTGTCTGGCCACCACGTAGCCCTTGTCCAGGGCCCAGCGGGCGCACATGGCGTGCTGGCTGCGCGTGTCGACCAGGAAGGGGTCGCTGTCGAGTTCCTCGAGCGGGGTGAGGCTGGCGATCGCCGCCACCCGAACGTCGTCCATGGCCTGACCCTACTCCGATCCCGGGGGCCCGAGGAGGACCCTCCGGGGGTCGGGCCGGACCTCAGGGCGGTGAGGAGTAGCCGCAGGTGTGACAGATCCTCCAGCCGTCCTGGGTGACGGCGAGGACGCCTCCGCAGCGCGGACACTGCGCCGAATTGCAGGTCGTCCCCATCGTGCTCACCGCGACTCCCGTCCCCTTGCTGACGGATGGCTACCCCCGCGAACCACCGTAGACGCCCCGCGTCGCCCGCTTCGGACATTTACCCTCGTGACAAGTGGAGTGCCGAGCGGAAGGGCGGCGGGCCGGTGGAGGTCACCTGGTGGGGTCATGCCACCTGCACGGTCGAGGACTCCGGGGTCCGCTTCCTCACCGATCCGCTCTTCGCCCGCCGACTGGCGCATCTGCGGCGCAGGCGCGGCGCGCTGCCGCCGCCCGAGGCCGGGCGCGCCGAGGCGGTGCTCGTCTCCCATCTGCACGCCGACCATCTGCATCTGCCGTCGCTCGCCCGCCTGACGCCCGGGACGCGGCTGATCGTGCCGAGGGGAGCGCCCGCGGCCGTCGCGGGGCTGCGCAGGCTCGCCGGGCGGGGGCTGCGGGTGACGGAGGTCGGTCCCGGCGACTCGGTGACGGTGAAGGGCGTGACGGTACGGGCCGTTCCGGCGCTGCACGACGGGCGGCGCCTGCCCGTCGGGCCCCACCGCTCCCCCGCGCTCGGGTACGTCGTCGAGGGTGAGGCGCGGACGTACTTCGCCGGTGACACCGGGCTCTTCGACGGGATGGCCGAGGCGGTCGGGCCGGTGGACGTGGCGCTGCTGCCGGTCGGCGGCTGGGGGCCGTACCTGGGGCACGGCCATCTGGACGCGGGGCGCGCGGCGCGGGCGCTCGCGGAGCTGTCCCCGGCGGCGGCGGTCCCGGTGCACTTCGGCACGTACTGGCCGATCGGGATGGACGCCGTGCGACCGCACGAGTTCCACGCGCCGGGCGACGAGTTCGTCCGGCACGCGGCGCGGCTCGCGCCGAAGGTGGCGGTGCATCTGCTCGGACACGGCGAGCGCGTGCGGCCCGAGGTCGCCCGGTGATCGACGCTCTGCTGCGCGCGGCGGGTGACCTGCCGCCCGAGTCGACGCAGCAGGCGGTCGGCTACCCCTCGCTCTTCCTGCTCGTGGCGCTCGGCGCGCTCGTGCCGGTGGTGCCGACCGGGGCGATCGTCAGCACGGCGGCGGTGGTCGCCTTCCACCAGACGTCTCCCTTCGCCCTGCTCAACGTCTTCCTGGTGTCGGCCTCCGCCGCGCTCCTGGGCGACGTGGCGCTGTACTGGCTGGGGCAGCGCGGGGTCCGTTCCAGGAACGGTTCACGCTGGCCGGCGGTGCTGCGGGGGCGGGCGGCCCCCGACCGGCTCGCGCAGGCGCAGGAGAAGCTCGACACGCACCAGGTGTCGGTGCTCGTGCTGTCGCGTCTGATTCCCGCGGGCCGGATCCCGGTGATGCTGGCGTGTCTCCTCGCGGAGGTGCCGCTGCGGCGGTTCGTGCGCGGAGACCTGCCGGCGTGCCTGGCGTGGGCGGCGACGTATCAGCTGATCGGGATCCTGGGCGGCTCGCTGTTTCCGGAGCCGTGGCAGGGCGTTCTGGCGGCGGTGGGCCTGACGGTGCTGATCAGCGCGGCTCCGGCGCTGTGGCGGCGGGCCCGGGGAGCGGGGCGGCGGGGCGACAGGTCAGGGAACGAGCACGCGTGAGGCGCCGACCGGGAGGTCCCAGAGGTCCTCGCGGGGCAGGCCGGCCCGCTCCCAGGCGGATCTGACCCGGGTGAGCGGTTCGAGGACCGGCTCGGAGGAAAGCACGAACGTCGCCCAGTGCATGGGGGCCATCCGGCGGGCGCCGAGGTCCTGGAAGGCTCGGACGGCCTCCTCGGGGTCGGTGTGGACGTCGCTGAGCCACCAGCGTGGGTCGTAGGCGCCGATCGGGAGCAGGGCCAGGTCGATCCCAGGGTGTCGGGAGCCGATCTCGGCGAACCAGTGGCCGTAGCCGGTGTCCCCGGCGAAGTACACCGTGCGGCCGGAGCGGTCGGTGAGCACCCAGCCGCCCCACAGCGAGCGGCAGGTGTCCAGGAGGGTCCGCTTGGACCAGTGGTGCGCGGGGACGAACTCAAGCCGTACGCCGTCGAGTTCGGCTGCCTCCCACCAGTCGAGCTCGGTGACGCGGCTGAACCGGCGGCGGACGAACCAGCGGCCGAGACCGGCGGGGACGAAGACCGGGGTGTCCTTGGGGAGCCGCTGGAGGGTGGGGGCGTCGAGGTGGTCGAAGTGGTTGTGGCTGATCACGACGGCGTCCACGGGCGGCAGGTCCTCCCAGCGGACCCCGACGGGGGTGATCCGGGCGGGGGTGCCGAGGATGCGGCGGGACCAGACGGGGTCGGTGAGAACGGTGAGGCCTCCGACGCGCAGGATCCAGCTCGCATGGCCCGCCCAGGTGACGGCGAGGGTGTCGGGTCCGGCGTCGGGCAGCGGGCCGGGGGCGAAGGGCAGCAGCGGGATGTCGCGGAGCCCTTCGGCGTCGGGGCGCACGGCGCCTTCGCGGGCGAGGCGGGCCATGGCGCGGACCCCGGGGAGCGGGGCGGTGAGGCGCTCGGCGAAGGAGCGGGGCCAGTCGGTCCGGACCCGGCCGAGGGGCTGGAGGACCGGGGACGGAACGGGTGCGGGGGCCGGGGCGGGAGCAGACGTGGGAGTGGAAGCAGGCGTGCGGGTGGAAGCAGGCGCGGGGGCGGAAGCAGCCGTGGGGGCGGCCGCGGGAGCGGTGGTCCGGCCGTCGCGTACGGAATGCGGGGCCTGCGTCGGCCGTGCCGTCCGTTCCGTCATCTGCGGGCTCCGTTCTACGCGGTTCGTCGGGGCGGTCGTGTCACCGGAGTTCCTCCAGAGCCTCTCCGAGCGACCTCAACGCGCTTTCCACGTGCGGCAGTTCCACCGGGTTCGCGGAGGTGAGGGACTGCGTCAGCTCCTCCTCGGTCGATCCCAGGAAGGCGCCGGTGTCGAAACGCACCCGCAGGGCGCCGAGTTCGTCGCCGAAGCGGTGTCCGCCCGGGACGGGAGTGCCGAGCCGTCGGCCGAGGTGGTTCTCCAGCTCCATCGAGTCGGTGACGCCCCGGGCGGCGAGTCCGGACCGCAGCGGTCCGAGGTCCGCGTAGAGGTGCCGACCGGCCTGGGGCGGCCTGGCGAGGGCGCCGGCGGTGAGGACGGCACGGTGGGCGGCGGTGCCCACGCGTGCGTAGAGGGCCGAGGCGAGAGAGGCCCGTACGGCGACCTCCTCCGGCTCGTCGAGGGCGTGGGCGGCGGCGGGGGCGACGGGGCCGGCCACGAAGGCGCCGAGCGCGGTGAGGATGTCGAGGGTGCGGGCGCGCGGGTCGGTGTACCGGTCCGCGCGGTCGGGGCCGGTGGGAGGGAAGCGGGCCACGGCGCAGGGCCAGGCCGCCGGGGCGAGGGCGCCGGCCAGGTCGTACAGGACGGTCACGTCGTCGGGGCACATCTCGGCGGGGCTGAGGAGCACGGTGTCATGGCGGCGGTGCAGGGTGTCGCGCCAGGTCTCGTCGCTGATGATGTGCAGCCCCTCGGCGACGGCGGCCTCGCACGCCTCGCGGACCAGCTCGGGCGGGGCGACGGTGGCGGTGGGGTCGTCGGCGACTGAGAGCAGCAGCAGCCGGGGCCTGCCGCCCTCGGCGCGGACCCTCCGGACGGTTTCGAGGAGGGCGTACGGGTCCGGCACGCCGCCGCACTCGGCGGGGGTGGGCACGTGGTAGGCGGGGCGGCCGAGGAGCCGGGCCTGCGGGGTCCACCAGGCGGGACAGGGCCGGGGCAGCAGGATGTCGCCGCCGTGGGCGGCGATCAGGGCGAGCATGAGGGGCTGGGCACCGGGCGCGGCGACGACGTCCTCGGCGTGGGTCCGCAGACCGCGCCGCCACCAGTAGCCGCTCGCGGCCTCGCGGAGCACGGGCCCGCCGCCGGGCGGCTCGACGGCGGTGCGCCCCGAGGCGGCGGCCAGGATCGCGGCGAGCCCGGGCAGCACGGGCAGACCGGGCTCCGGGGCGGGTGGGCCGTAGCGCACCGGGCCGCGCCCTTCCGGGGCCGTCTGCCGCATCTCCCGCACCTCCCGAACACCGGCCGCCGCCCCGTACGGCGCCTCAGTGCCCTTTATACGAAGGTTGCGGAGGCTTCGCCGCTTCAGGAGGCACCGACCACGCCGCGGATGCGGGAGCGGGGGCGGGTTCCTCCGCCGCCGGGGCCCGGGGCGGAGCCGCCGGAGGCCCCGTCCTGCCGCCCAGGGAGCTCGGGCCCCTGTTCCCGGCCGGGACGCGCAGGGCCGTTCGGGTGAGAGCCGGGCAGGGCGGATGGGGTGGGTAGGGCGGATGGGGTGAGTGGGGCGGGGAGGACGGGTGGGGTGGATAGGTGGGGCCGCCGACACCGGCGGGCGACACCGGCCCCTCCGGGCTCCGGTGGGGCCTCTGCGCGCTCAGCGGACCAGGACCCGTTCGAGCATCAGCTCGACCGCGGAGACGATCGCGTCCGCGTCGATGCCCGCGTCGTGGAGCTGCTCCTCCGGGGTCGCCGAGGCGGGCATGGAACGGACGGCGAGCCGGGCCATGCGGGGCACCCCGCCATGGCCGTTGGCGTACGCTTCGGCGACGGCGTCACCGAGGCCGCCCTCGGGCCGGTGGTCCTCCACCGTCAGGACGCAGCCGGTCGTCCCGGCGGCGGCGTCGAGGGTGGCGGTGTCGACCGGCTTGACCGAGTAGAGGTCGATCACCCGCACCGGCAGCCCGTCGCCCTCCAGCCGGTCGGCGGCCTTCAGGGCCTCCGGCACGGTCACCCCGGCCGCCACGATCGTCGCCCGGTCGTCCTCGCCGTGGCTGCGGAGCACCTTGCTCCCGCCGACCGGGAACTCCTCCTCCGGCCCGTAGACGACGGGCGTGGCGCCGCGGGTGGTGCGCAGATAGCGGACGCCGTCCAGGTCGGCCATGGCCGCGACGAGCCGCGCCGTCTGGTGGGCGTCGCACGGGTAGAGGACGGTGCTGCCATGGACCGAGCGCATCATCGCCAGATCCTCCAGGCCCATCTGGCTCGGACCGTCCTGGCCGATCGAGACACCGGCGTGCGAGCCGACCAGGTTGATCCCGGCCCGGCTCACCGCGGCCATGCGGATGAAGTCGTGGGCGCGGGTGAGGAACGCGGCGAAGGTCGAGGCGTACGGGACGTAGCCGCGCGCCTGGAGGCCGACGGCGGCCGCGACGAGCTGCTGCTCGGCGATCCAGCACTCGAAGTACCGCTCGGGGTGCGCCTTGGCGAACTTCTCGGTGCGGGTCGAGTCACCGACCTCGCCGTCGAGCGCGACGATGTCGTCGCGTGTCCGCCCGAGGGCGGCGAGAGCCTGTCCGTAGGCGTCCCGGGTGGCGACCTTCTCGCCCCGGTCGTAGGTGGGCAGGGACGGCGTGCCGTCCCGGGCCGGCCGGGACACCAGGGCGGCGGGCGGGTCGGTGACCCGGACGCTCAGGTCCCGGTACCCGCCGAGTTCGGTGATGGCGGCCTCGGCGTCCGGGAGGGGTTTGCCGTGCCTGCCCTCGCGGTTCTCGACAGCGGCCACGCCGCGGCCCTTGCGGGTGGCGGCGAGGACGGCCGTGGGCCGGCCGACAGTCGCGCGCGCCTCCCGCAGCGCCTCGTCGACGGCTTCCACGTCATGGCCGTCGATCCGTACGGTGTGCCAGCCGAAGGCCTCCAGGCGGGCGGCGTAGGCGCCGAGATCGTGCTGGTGGCGCGTGGGGCCGCGCTGGCCGAGCCGGTTGACGTCGACGATCAGGGTGAGGTTGTCGAGGCCGCAGTACGCGGCGTGCTCGACGGCCTCCCAGACGGAGCCCTCGGCCATCTCGCTGTCGCCGCTGACCACCCACACCTGGTACGGGACGCGGTCGAGGAACTTCCCCGCGAGCGCCATACCGACGCCGATGGGCAGCCCCTGGCCGAGCGAGCCGGTGGCGACGTCGACCCAGGGCAGCCGGGGCGTGGGGTGGCCTTCGAGGAGGCTGCCCGCCCGCCGGAAGGTCAACAGCTCCGGTTCGCCGACGACGCCGGCGGCCCGGTACATGGCGTAGAGCAGGGGCGAGGCGTGCCCCTTGGAAAGGACGAGCCGGTCGTTGCCGGGGTGGTCGGGTCGGTCGAAGTCGTAGCGCAGATGCCGGGCGAGCAGGACGGCGCCGATCTCGGCGGCCGACATGGCGGACGTCGGGTGGCCGGAGCCTGCCGCGTCGGTGGCGCGCACGGCGTCGACACGGAGCTGTTGGGCGAGCGAGGACATCGTTTCGTACCGCATCGAAAGCCTTCCTCCATCGTGCGCGGCAGCCTTCCTCCATCGTGCGCGGCGGCGTCCGGTCGCTGGCGGTTCCACCCGGCCGAGTACCCAGGCCTCGACTCCCTATGCCCGGGGATATCCGCTCCCTATGCCCGGGATATCCGCTCGCCGGGGCCGCCGGCACGCGTCGAGAATGCGGTGCATGTCGATCTGCGCGGCGTCCTCCGCGGACGCGACGGCGATCGCCGCCGTCCATGTCCGCTCCCGGCAGGCGGCCGGTCGCGACCGGCTCCCCCACGCCTACCTCGACGGCCTGGACGTCGAGGAAGCGCGCCTCCGCCCGGCCGGCCCGCCCGGCGACGCCGGAACCCGCCCCGGTGCCGGCGGTGGCCGAGACCGGCGGGGCGTCCAGGACATGACGGCGGGCCGGACGCTCGACGAACTCCGGTACCGAAGGCGCCTGTTCACCCGAGCCGATCACCGAGTTCGTCCATATGGCGAGATCCTGATCTCACCATACGAGTGATGCGCGTACCGTTGCCGTACCCACCGACACGAGGGAGTCCGGTCATGACGCACGCCGCCGAAGAGTCCAGTCCTCACGAGACCGCCGTCTACACCCACGGGCACCACGAGTCGGTGCTGCGCTCGCACAGTTGGCGCACCGCCGCGAACTCCGCGGCGTACCTGCTGCCCGAACTGCGGCCAGGCCTGGACGTCCTGGACGTGGGCTGCGGCCCCGGCACGATCACCGCCGATCTGGCGGCGCTCGTCGCGCCGGGGCGGGTGACCGCGGTCGACGCCGCCGAGGACGTCCTGGACAGGGCACGCGCCGTGGCGGCCGAACGCGGCGTGAAGAACGTGGAGTTCAGGGTCGCCGACGTCCACGCCCTGGACTTTCCGGACGACTCCTTCGACGTCGTCCACGCCCACCAGGTGCTGCAGCACGTCGGCGACCCGGTGCGGGCGCTGCGCGAGATGCGGCGCGTCTGCCGCCCGGGCGGGGTGGTCGCCGCCCGGGACAGCGACTACGGCGCCTTCGCCTGGTACCCGGAGCCGCCCGCCCTGGGGGTCTGGCAGGAGCTGTACCACCGGGTCGCGCGGGCCAACGGCGGCGAACCGGACGCCGGGCGGCGGCTGTTCTCCTGGGCGCGGCGGGCGGGGTTCACGGACGTCACGACGACGGCCGCCACCTGGTGCTATGCGACGCCGGAGGAGCGGGCGTGGTGGAGCGGGCTCTGGGCGGACCGGACGACGGAGTCGGTCTACGCGAAGCTGGTGGTGGAGGGCGGTCACGCGACGCCGGACACGCTGCGCACGATCTCCGAGGCGTGGCGCGAGTGGGGCCGGCAGGAGGACGCCTGGTTCATGGTCCCGCACGGAGAGATCCTCTGCCGGGTCTCCTGATCCTCAACTAGGCTCGTCCGTATGGAGATTCTGGGGACCACCCTACGTGTCTGCGTCGACGAGCTCGAACCCGCCGTGGACTTCTACGAGCGGCTCACCGGCTCCCCCGCCCTCCGCTTCGAGCGGGGCGGGGTGTCGGTGGCGGCCGTCGGCTGCTTCCTCCTGATGAGCGGGCCGGAGGCGGAGCTGGAAGTCCTTCGCAAGGTCGCCGCGACCATCTCCGTCCAGGACGTGGACGCGGCGTTCACGGCGTTGGCTGAGGCAGGCGCCAAGATCCTGGCAGGCCCGGTCCCGACCCCGGTGGGCCGCAATCTGATCGCGGTCCACCCGGACGGTTCCGTCTTCGAGTACGTCGACCGGCGGTCCTGAGCGGCCCGCCGCGCGGCGGGCGAACCCCTTCCCCGGCACGGCGGCACGCTCGCGTCGCCGTCGTTGCCGGAGGGCGGCGCGGGTCGCGTAGCCGTCGTTGCCGGACGGCGGCGCGGGTCGCGTAGCCGTCGTTGCCGGAGGGCGGCGCGGGTCGCGCACGGATCAGGCGGCGGAGGCCCCCTGCCCGAGGGCGCGGTCCACCGCCGCGTACGTGATGCCGTGGTCGGCGAGGACCTCGGCGACGACGCCGGGGCGGGCGGTCAGGGCGAGCAGCAGGTGCTCGTCGCCGATCACCTTCTCGCGACGGCCGAGGCACATACGCAGCGTGCGCTCCAGGGCACTCGCCGCCTCGCGGCTGAACGCGGGTCTCCCGATGCGCCGGGAACCCCCCTCGCTGCCGTCGGCGAGGGCACCTGGCCCGTGAGCCTCCTCGACGCGGGCGACGATCTCCGGCACGTCGATCCCGAGACCCGCGAGCGCCTCCATGTCGGCCTTCGACAGGCCGCCCCTCCGGCGGGCGTCGGAGAGTCCCGCCTCGAGCGAGGCACGCCGGTCGGTCGCGCCGAGGGCCCGCAGCACGAAGGACGCCTTGGTCCCCTCCGCGTCGAGCAGCGCGAGCAGCAGATGCTCCTCGGTGACCGCGGCGGCGCGGCCGCGCCGGGCCAGCTCGACGGCCTCGATCACCACGGCCCGGGCCCCTGCCGAGAATCGCTCGAACATCAATGCCTCCCGTACTTCTTGTGCACGGCCTGACGGCTCACACCCAGCTCGGCCGCGATCTCCTGCCAGGACCAGCCCTGCGCGCGGGCACTGCGCACCTGGACGGCCTCCAGCTGTTCGAGGAGCCGCCTCAGGGCGGACACGGCACGCAGGCCGACCCGGGGGTCCCGGTCACCCGCCCGAGCCGCGAGATCGGTTGCATCTGTCATATCGTCAACCTACGTTGACAACCCTCCCTTGTCAACCAAGGTTGACAAGGGAGGGGCGTGTCGCGACCACGGCCGGCTGGATTCGAAAATTCGACGAACACCCCGGCCGGAAAATGATCACAATGTGGGGGAACTGTGCACGCACGCGGAGTTCCTTTCACCATCTCGATCTGGAGTCACCATGACGCCTCCTCCCCTTCCCGTGTCACAGCCCGAGCCGGCCGGCAGACCCGGCGACGGCCCTGCCGCCTTCGACGCGGTTCCCGCGCTGGACGGGGAGCTGCGCTTCGATTCCGCCGCGCTCGACGCGGCGTCCACCGACTTCGGCCGCCTCGTCCACCTGCCGCCCGCCGCGGTCCTCAGGGCCGGCTCGGCGGAGGACATCGCCACGATGGTGCGCCACTGCCGGGAGCGCGGGCTGAAGGTAGCCCCTCGCGGTCAGGGACACTCGACCAACGGTCAGGCACAGGTCCCCTCCGGGCTGGTCATCGACCTCGGCTCGCTGGATTCCGTCGAGTTCCGCGACGACACCGCCATAGTCCAGGCCGGGGCGCTCTGGAGCTCCGTGGTCCGGGCCTCCCTGCCTCGTGGCCTCACCCCGCCGGCCTTCACCGACTACCTGGAGCTGTCCGTCGGCGGCACCCTGTCGGCCGGAGGCCTGGGCGGACAGATCGGCCACCACGGCACGCAGGCCGACAGCGTGCTCGAACTCCAGGTCGTGACCGGAGAAGGGGAGATCGCGACCTGCTCCCCCACCGTGCGCCCCGACCTCTTCCGTGCCGCCCTCGGCGGCCTCGGGCAGTGCGCGATCATCACCCGCGCCACGCTCTCCCTGATCCCCGCGCCGCGCTCGGTCCGGTTCTACACCCTGACGTTCCGGAGCGTCGCCGAACTCACGGCCCGCCAGGCGGAGCTGATCCGCGAAGGACGGTTCGACTACCTCATCGGTCAGGCCCGGCCCACCCCGGACGGCTGGCTGTACAGGGTGGAGGCCGCCTCCTACGACGGGACCGCCGACGACGACGCCCGGCTCACCGACGATCTCGGGGCCGGCTCCGTCGAGGCCCATGACGTCCCGTACTTCGACTTCGTCAACCGGCTCGCCGCGATGGTGGACGCCTTCACGGCCATGGGCGAGTGGACGCTCCCCCACCCGTGGTACGACGGCCTGCTCCCCGCCTCCACGGTGAACGACGTCGTCACCGACACGCTCGCCGACCTCAAGCCGGAGGCCATCGGAGCGAGCGCGGTCATCCTGCTCTACCCCGTGCTCACCACCAAGTGCCGCACCCCGCTCCCGGTCATGCCGGACGAGGAGCTCGCCTACCTCTTCTCGATCCTCAAGACCGCTTCCCCGGGCGCGGATTCCGCCGACGAGATGGTCGCCGCGAACCGCCGCCAGTACGACACGACGGTCGAGGCGGGCGGCTGCTGGTACCCCATCGGGTCGGTCCCCCTCACCAAGGACGACTGGGTGCGCCACTTCGGCCGCTTCTGGGACGAGTTCGAGGCCGCGCGTCACCGCTACGACCCCGACGGCGTCCTCACCCCGGGCCAGCGCATCTTCTGACCGGGGGGCCGTGGGCGGGGCCTCAGGGCACGGGCCCCGGCCTTCCTGCCCTCGGCGGTGGACACGCGGCTGACCAGGGGGCTGTCCGTCAGTCTTCGGCGAAGGCGGCGACCACGACGTCCGTGAGCAGCGCGGCGGCGGTGCCGTCGGGGTCGAGATCGGGGTCGTAGATCGTGACGTTGAGCCCGACGCAGCGCTCGGCGCGGACCAGGGTCCGCAGGAGGGGGATGAGTTCGTCGGGAAAGAGGCCGTCGGGGTCGGGACTGTCGACGGCCGGCATCACGGTGGGGTCAAGCACGTCGGCGTCCAGGTGCACCCAGAAGCCGTCGAGGGTTGGGGCCTCGAACGCCGTGACCGTGGCGCCCGCTAGCTCTGCCGGACCCCAGGCGCGCAGGTCGCCGACGGTGACGACGGGGACCTTCAGGGCGCGCAGTTCGACGAGTTCGGGATCGTCGTGGTACGCGTCGCGGATGCCGAAGAGCCGGACGTCCTCCTCGCGGAGATAGGGCCCCAGGCCCTCCAGGTCGGTGAGATCCCCCTGGCCTCGGCCGGTCGCGAGCGCCAGCTCCTCGCCTCCCGCGGCGCCGACCCGGTCCGAGTTGCCGGGGTGGCGGAAGTCGGGCGAGGCGTCGACGGCGGCGAGCCCGTAGCGGCCGATGCGGCGCAGGGCGAGGGAGGCGCCCAACTGGATCGAGCAGTCGCCGCCGAGGACGAGCGGGAAGTCACCGGCCCGTACGTGGTGCTCGATCCGGTCCGCCAGGGTGCGGGTGTACGTGGCGATCGCGGCGGCGTTGAAGACGCCGTCGCCCTCCTGCCAGTCGCCCCGGTCGTAGCGCGGCGGGACGACCACTCCGCCCTCCAGCGCGCCGAGCAGCTGGACGATCCGGTTCTCGCGAAGGGCTCCGGCCAGCTTGTGACAGCCGGGGACGGTGCCGGGGACCGGCGGACGCAGGCCGAGGTTGGAGGGTGCGTCGAGGGCCACGATATTCCGCATGCGCCTCATCCTCGCCGCCGTACTCTGGAACCTCAACGCTTTTGACGACCACGCTCCTTGAAGAACGGCGCGTGTGACGGACGACGTGAGGACCGGGAAATTGACCACCCAGCACACCTACCGGGTGATCGTGCGCGGCAGGTTCGAGGGGCTCTCGGAGGAGAGCCGGTCGCGGCTGCTCGCCGAGGCCGACGCGCACGGGATGTCGGCGATGCGGTTCACCCCGGAGGGTTCGCTCGCCTACGACAGGACGCTGAAGCACTTCTCGTACCGCGTGATCGTCCTCTCGGACGCGGCGGACGGCGAGGAGATGGCCGGAGCGATCGCCGAGGACCGGGTGGAGACGGCGCTGGGGGAGCTCGGGCACGGCTACGGCGAGCTGAAGTCCACCGTCACGGACATGGACACCATGAAGATCAACTACAAGCGGTGATCGCCCACCGCTCGTGGTCCCGCCAGGCGCCGTCGATGTGGAGCATGGCGGGCGAGAACCCTTCGAGCCGGAAGCCGGCCCGGAGCACGAGCGCGCGGGAGGCCGCGTTGCCCGGCTGGATGTTGGCTTCGAGCCGGTGCAGTCCCAGGGTCCCGAAGGCGTACGGGAGGAGCAGGCCGAGCGCCTCGCCCATCAGGCCCCGCCCGGCCGCGTGCACGAAGGCCCCGTAGCCGAGGGCGCCGCTGAGGAACGCGCCGCGGACGATGTTGTTGATGTTGACGAAGCCGGCGATCCGGCCCCGCGCCTCACGGTCGCACACGAGGAAACCGGCCTTGGCGGAGTCGTCGGTCAGCGTGCGCGCGTAGGTGGCGAAGGTCTCGGGCCGGTCGGGCGGGAAGAGCCAGGGCCGGTGCAGCTCCCGGCTCTCGCGCGCCCGTGCGGTGAACTCCTCGGCGTCGTCGCGAGAGTAGGGCCGCAGGCCCACCCGGGGACCGGCGGTGAGGTACTGACCAAGATCGTCGGACATGCCCTCAGGCTACGGGGATCGGCGTCGCCGATGGAGACGGCAACGGCGACGGCGACGCGACAGCAACGGCGACAGCCGCGGGGCCCCGACGGGACCGGCGGCGCCGACGGGATCAGCGGCGGGCCGAGGTGACCCGGGCGGGACAGCTCTCGCCCTTCTTCACGACGCCGATCACGACCGTCGTCCGGCCGTCGACCACCGCGCCCTCGTTCGGGTACTGCGTGCACACCTGCCAGTTCGGCGGCCAGAGCACCCGCCGGTCGCGACCGCCGACGTCATGGACGTCGAGGCGGGTGCGAGGGTCGAGGCCGATGAAGACCCGCCAGAGCCCCTTGCCGAGCAGATCGGGCATCGGCCGGCCGTCCGCCCCCGACGCCTTCTCCGCCGACGCGACCGCCATGGCCGCGAGCGCGACGACGGCACCGGCACCCAGGAGCGCCGCCTTCCTCATGAGCGCCGCCGGTTCGCCGCGTGGCGGCCGCACGCCTCGCCCGGCACGCTCGCCCGCGCGACGAGGCCGGGCACGGCCGGCCTCACGACGCATCCGGGCGTGAGGGGGCCGGAGCGCCGGTGGCCGCCCTCGTCCGCTGTCTCGGTGGGACTCATGCCCGGACCTCTCCTCCGTCGTACGCGCCCGCCCCCGTGGGACCAGGATGGAGGGATCCGGTCCACACGGGGGCGGTGGAAGGGGCCGTACGGGTGAGAGTGCGGTCTCTCCCGCCGTGCCCGGTCAGTGGTGGGTGAGGACCAGCTGCGGCTCGTCGGCGTCAGTCTCTGCCGGGTCGGCCGGGTCGGGTCGCTGGATGAGCAGCGCGGTCACGACGCCGATGCCGAGCAGGGCGAGCGCCGTGTACATCGCGTGCTGGTAGCCCGCCTCGGTCGGACCGCCCGCATCGCTGCCCGCGCTGATCATCGCGGAGGCCAGGGCGATCCCGAGGGAGGCTCCGATGCCGAAACAGGCGCCGTTGAGGCCGGAGAGCGAGCCGGGCTTGTCCTTGGGGGCCGTGGTGACGGCGAGGCCGTTGAGGCCGGTCAGCATGAAGCCGCCGTACGTCACGCCGAGGGCGGC